>CAZSSS010000084.1:0-7130 GCA_964609255.1 uncultured Rhodobacterales bacterium | reverse complement strand
CTATAACCTGCTGTTCGAGCGGTTTTTGAACCCCGAACGTGTTTCCATGCCCGATTTTGACATCGATTTTTGCATGGACCGGCGTGAGGAAGTCATTACCTATGTGCAGGAAAAATACGGGCGCGACCGTGTGGCGCAGATCATTACCTTTGGCGCGTTGCTGTCCAAAGCCGCCATTCGTGATGTCGGGCGGGTGCTGCAAATGCCCTATATGCAGGTGGACCGGCTGAGCAAACTTATTCCGGTTGAGGGCGTCAAACCGATGTCGATTGCGCAATCGCTTAAGGAAGAACCGCGCCTGAAAGCAGCGGCTGAGGAAGAGGAAGTTGTCGGGCGGTTGCTGGATTATGCGGGGCAGCTTGAGGGGCTTTTGCGCAATGCTTCAACCCATGCCGCGGGGGTTGTTATTGGTGATCGACCCATTGATGAACTGGTGCCGATTTACAAAGACCCGCGCTCGGACATGCCGGCCACACAGTTCAATATGAAATGGGTTGAACCGGCGGGTTTGGTGAAATATGACTTTCTGGGCTTGAAAACCCTGACTGTTATTCAGGGCGCGATTGATCTTTTGAAAGCACGCGGCATTAAGGTCGATATCGGAGCGATTCCGCTGGACGATGAAAAGACTTACGATCTGTATGCCAGCGCAAAAACCGTGGGTGTGTTTCAGGTGGAAAGTTCGGGCATGATGGACGCCCTGCGCCAAATGAAACCAACCTGCATTGAGGATATCGTGGCGCTGGTGGCGCTATACCGCCCCGGTCCGATGGAAAACATTCCGAAATTCTGTAAGGTTAAGAACGGGTTGGAGGAACGCGATTTGCTGCATCCCTCCATCGATCATCTGCTGGACGAAACCCAAGGCATCATTGTTTATCAGGAACAAGTGATGCAAATCGCGCAGGAAATGGCGGGATATTCATTGGGCGGGGCGGATATATTGCGCCGTGCGATGGGTAAAAAGATTGCAGAAGAAATGGCCAAGGAACGGCCAAAATTTGAAAAAGGCGCGTTTGAAAACGGGGTGGATCGCAAAAAAGCCACGCAGGTTTTTGACCTTTTGGAGAAGTTCGCCAATTATGGTTTTAACAAATCCCACGCGGCGGCTTATGCGGTGGTTAGCTACCAAACCGCGTGGCTAAAAACCAACCATCCGGTGGAATTCATGGCGGGGGCGATGAATTGTGATTTGCACCTGACGGATAAGCTGCATGTATTTTTTGAGGAAATCAAACGGCTGAAAATTGAGATCATTCCGCCTTGCGTGAACCGCTCCAACGCGGATTTCAGCGTTGTGGATGGCAAAATTGCCTATGCGCTGGGCGGGTTGAAAAACGTTGGCGTTGAGGCGATGCGGATGATCGAGGTGGCGCGGGAAGACGGGCCATTCAAGGACATTTTCGATTTCGCCAAACGGGTCGATATGAAACGGGTCGGCAAGCGCCCCATTGAAATGCTGGCGCGGTCTGGCGCGTTTGATTTGCTGGATAATAACCGGCGCAAAGTTCTTGAATCGGTTAACGCATTGCTGGCCTATTCGGCGGCCTGTCATGATGACAAAAATTCTAATCAGCACAGCCTGTTTGGCGATAGCGGCGAAGATCTACCCGTGCCGCGCCTACCCATGCCCGAGGTCTGGCTGGCCACGGAAATGCTGGCGCAGGAACATCAAGCCATCGGGTTTTACCTGTCGGGGCACCCATTAGATGATTATATAGGCCCGCTGAAACGGCAACGCCCGCCAGTGCTGACATATGGCGAACTGGTGCAGAAATCAGCGGGTATGGCGGCGGTTGTGGCCAAAATTGCCGGGACAATCTCGGGGGTGCAAACCCGCAAATCGGCGCGGGGCAACCGGTTTGCTTTTGTGCAGCTTTCTGACCCGACGGGCATGTATGAGGTCACGGTTTTCTCGGATGTTCTGGAATCAGCGGGTGAATTGCTTTCGGTGGGGCAAAACGTGGTTTTGTCGGTTGAAGCCACGGTTGAGGGTGACCAGCTGAAAATGCTGGCGCGCGGCGTGATCCCGATTGACAGCGAGGTCGCGGGCGCAGCGGCCAAAGGCCTGACGGTTTATGTGAATGATGAAATTGCCATGCCCAGCTTGGCGTCATTATTGGCACGAGACGCAAAAGGCGCGCGTGGCCCGATTAACCTGATCCTGATCGACCCAAACCTGCCGGGCGACGTGGAAATCAGCCTGCCGGGCAATTACCCAATGAGCCCCCAAGTGAAGTCCGCCCTAAAAAGCATTGCTGGCGTGGTGACGGTTGAGGAGTTTTGAGCGAGCGGCAACTATGCGGACTTTGCTGCCGTTCTTGCCCGTCGATACAGATGACAGCTTTATGAAGGTGAGTTGGCCTACATTACATTATATCGGAGTGGTTATTAAGCCTATGTCATGCAGGTTTTGGAGTAACGCATATGAATAAACGAACCCCTCCCCTTTTGGGATATCTGATTGTCGCCGCATTGTGTTCAGGGAGTGCGGTGGCACAGGATTTGGGTTATGAAACCCTGGCTTCACAGCCGTGCAGAACAAACACCGGGCTGCCAGGCCTCTTATTCAAAGGCCATTTTAATACCATCTTTACACCAGAAAATTTGGACAAAATTCATATAAGCAATTGGGATGGGACCGCTTACTTTGACCCCACAGTGGCAAATGAAGACATAACCGTGTATCCGAGCATTCGTTACGGCAGCCAAGTATTGGTCTATTCTTCTGAGGATGCGCAAATTAGCCGGCGAACAAGCCTCGCTTTTTATGACCAACTCGGTGAGGCCTTAGGCTCATGTTTTATAGATGTTGTCTCGCTTGATACGTCCATTTACGACTTCTCAAGAACACGTTTGGGGTTTTGCGAATTTGGAGAGGAGGCTGGTATTTCACAACTGACAGTTGGAGTGGCCAAAGTTTTTGATTTACCAGAAAAGTATTTTGAAGGCGCGACCTCACCACTTGGCGTGCTTGATCACTCACCCATGGTGTTGGCGCGCGCCAAGTCGAACTAAGAGGGAACTCCGATGGATTGGCGACCTTTATTTGGAGCGGCGATGATACTGGAAATGGTGCGCTTAAGGGCGTCTGCCCCCTAATTGTTTTGGACGGGACCTAGAAATTCGCCGTTTGCAGCTGCAATTATCCTGCAAAAATTTTGTGCCTATCGCAGCTTATATGATTTGGGTTCAAACCGGTCATAAGGGTTTTTAGCTGGGGTCAGGATATGGCCGCGTGAAAACCAGTTTATCCGTCGTCGATAATTCCGCGCGATACGCATAACCGCGGGCATTAAAATCCTTAATTCCGTCCACATCCGTAATCCGGTTTTGCGTCACAAACCGTGCCATTGCGCCGCGCGCGTTTTTGGCGAAAAAGCTGACGATTTTATCCGCGCCGTTTTTGGTTTCCATAAAAACCGGCGTGATGATGCGCAGCTTTAGCGCCGATGCGTCCACGGCGGTAAAATATTCGACTGAGGCGCAATTCAGCAGAGTTTTAGCACCGTTTTCAGCGGCCAGTTCATTCAGCGCCATTGACAGGCGTTTGCCCCAATATTGATACAGCGATTTGCCGCGCCGCGTTGCCAGACGGCTGCCCATTTCCAACCGATAGGGCTGGATTTGGTCCAATGGGCGCAGCAATCCGTAAAGGCCGGACAGAATGCGCAGGTGCGATTGGGCATAGCGGAGTTCGTCCGTAGACAGGGTTGCGGCCTCCAGCCCTTGATAGGTATCCCCGGCAAAAACCAGCGCGGCGGGTTTGATGTTTTCGGGCTGCGGCTGTTCCTCAAACGCTTTGAAACGGTCTTGGTTAAGCTTGGCCAAGGGTTGGCTGATGCTCATCAATTTTTGCAATTTCGCCACGCTAAGGTGTCGGGCTGTGCGGCTTAGGCTGTAAGCATCAGTTTGGAAATCGGGGAAGGTTGGCGCGATTTTGGGGCTGATAACCGCGTAATCGAGTTTCTTTGCCGGTGAAATTAAGGTGATCATGTTTGCGCCCTTTTTGAGGTAACCTACGGCTTTATTTCGGGGGCGACAAGCTGTGTAATGTAAACCAGCTTAGGGCAATCAACGGGATGCCAACGCCAAAAGAATACCGAATGCCATACCGTTCGGCAATCAACCCCAGTAAGGCAGGCGCGACCAAAAAGGGGATGAATGAAAGCTGCGACAAGGCAGCCACGTTTGTTGCTGACGGCCGGTCTGTGCGTTGGGCAGCAGCGGACATGGCCAATGGAAAAACCACGCTGATGCCGACGCCCATCAACATAAATCCCAGTAAGGCAGAAACCGGATTGACCGAGAATGTTACGGTGATGGCACCCACACCCAATATTGCAATCGAAGCTCGTGCAATATTAATCGGGCCAAAGCGTTCCACATATCCATCTGCAAAAAACCGGGTTATTGCCTGCGCCAAAGCCCCCAATGCCAATGCAAGGCCGCTGACAAACGGCGCGGTTTGATACGTGTCGCGCATGAATATCACCGACCAGTCGTACCCCGCGCCCTCAAGCAGCATGGCCGACAGAGTAAAGGCAACAATCATCAAAATTCCGCGCGATGGCAGCACAAATTTTGGCACGGGGTCTTGGGCCAGACCGCGCGGCGGCGCTGCTTTGTAGTTTCGCAAGGCCAGAAATGTCAGGAAAGTCGTCAGGCAGGTAAAAACAACCAAATGCGAGGTTGTGCCGATACCGAATTGCGCGATGCCCGCGCCACTGATGCCCGCCGCAAAAAAGCCAAAGCTCCAAAACGCATGGGAGCGGTTCATAATGCGGCGACCAAGGCGAAATTCGGTGCGGTCGGCCTCCAGATTGACAACAATTTCCATGGCGCCGATACCAAAACCGCCGATAAACATCATCGCAAAAAACCAGATCGGAGTGTGCGCCAATGATGCCGCGATCTCGGCCAGACCAAGCAGCGGAATGCCCAGCATCATTGTTTTGCTAAACCCGAGCCGTTCAACCAGCCACCCGCCAAACATCAAAACCACCTGCGCGCCCAGCGGAGCGCCGATCATGGCCAGACCCAACGCGCCCTCGCCAACATTCATCTGATATTGCATATCGCCAAGGCGCGGAAATATGCCGGCCAAAGTGGCGGAATACACAAAAAATGAGAAATAGACCGTGAACTGGTTCATGTGATGATCCCGAAATGCCGCGCCATGCATTTAACGTTGCTTTAACTAGGTTGGCCAGCCTCAATTGAAACATATATTGGTCGATTCTTTAGCCGTTGGAAAAGTTGGTTGAGTGGTTTATTCCACACAATATATCCGTATAATGATTTGTAATCATTTGAAAATACTTGTTATTATAAAACATATTTACATATCTGATAAGTTGAATATAATGGAAGCCACATATCTGGGATTAACTAAATCATAAATCCCATTGCTTAGGAATAATCCAGTTTTCGGCTTGCCGCAACAAAGGGTGGCATGACCAAACGAAGTAACGGGAGTTTACAATGACTAGAATTTCGCTCAAAGGCCTCATGCGGGCCACGGCAATTTCCGCGGTTTTGGCACTGCCAATTACGACAATTTCCACATCGGTATCCGCCCAAGACCTTAGCGGCGTAACCGAAATGTTTACGGATAGCAGTTTCACAAACGGTTTTGCGTCGCTGATGAACCCGGAAATGATGGCCAGTTGGGCTGAAATCATGATGAATCCGGCGATGATGGAAGCCATGATGGCATTTGCTGACCCGGAATTGTTTGTGCCGTTTATCACCATCATGACCAACCCCGATTTCATGAATGCCATGCTCAGCTTTGGCCAGCCCGAAATGATCGAGGCCTGGATGAAAATCATGATGAACCCGGACATGATCGAGGCCATGATGGGCTTTATGAAGCCAGAATTGATGGAACCGTTCATGAAAATCATGCTGGACCCGGCGATGATGGATATCATGATCGGCATGATGACACCTGAAATGATGACCGCATGGATGGGCATGATGACCGACCCCGAGATGATGAAAATGATGTTCAGCTTTATGGATGCTGACATGATTTCCAGCTTTATGGGTATGATGACCAACCCCGCGATGATGGAAACCATGATGGGCATGATGGATGCGGAAATGCTGTCGGGCATGATGGAAATGATGCGCCCCGAAATGATTGAAACCCTGATGGGGCTGATGACGCCCGATATGATGATGAAAATGATGACATCAATGATGGGTATGATGGGCGGTTTGGGCTCCATGATCCCCGGTTCTGACAATTGATATTAACGGGCGGTGCACTGCGCCGCCCGATTGTTTTGGACCCAACAAGAAACGCAGGGAGAGTAAAATGAATATTTTCAAAGGTGCCATTGCCGTGTTTGCCGCCAGTTTTCTGGTGACAGCCGCAAGCGCACAAATGTCCGAAGAAGAAATGATTGCCTTTAACGAGCAATCCTATTTCAAAGGGGAGCCGCGCATCACCGAGCGCCCCGCCATCGACAGCCTGACAGGCACAGTTGCGCTGGCTGAGCGCCCCGACAATATGATGAGCCCGCCAACCATGAGCGCCAAAACCAAAATGATTGCGGTGCAAACCATGATGGCGGCAAACCCGATGGGTCTGCGCGACATGATGAACTTTATGGTTGCCAAGAAAATGGTGCTGCCGGGCATTACTTTTGACGAAGTGATCGAATCGATCAATTCCCGAGCGCTTGATCTGAACATGCGCCCAACCGGCCATAACACTCCGTATGTGGTGCTGCGCGAAACCATGGATGAAAACAGCCCTCGGTTGGAATTCCTGAGCTTTTGTGATTTGATCACCATGCGGATGATCATGGATTTCACGCTGGAATTCGGCGCGTTTCTACCGTGCTCCATTCAGGTTATGGAGGACAATACCGGCCAGATCTGGATCACCACACTGGATTGGGACGTGCGCTGGCTGGACGGAAGCCCCAACCCGAACCGCATTTCGGATGATCTGCGCGAACGCGCGATCCGGGTGCGTGAAAACATTGAATCGATCATGGATGCAGGCGCTACCGGCGATTTTTAAGCCTCACAACATGTGTTATTCGGGCCGCATCGATATGCGGCCCCTTTTTTTGTGGCAAATGTAATGAACATATTCATATACGATAATATGT
>CAZSSS010000083.1:0-7142 GCA_964609255.1 uncultured Rhodobacterales bacterium | reverse complement strand
TTGACATGGCCCGAGCACAGCCGCACAAAGGCGACGCGGTCACGGTGTTTTGGGTCCATATTGGCCTGAACCTTAAAGACAAAACCGCAAACTTTTGATTCCGCCGGGGAAATACTGCGTGGGGTGGCGGGGCGCACCTGCGGCTCGGGGCCAAAATCAGCGATGCCGTTCATAAGTTCTTGCACCCCAAACGAGTTGATCGCAGAGCCAAACCAGATCGGGGTCAGGGTGCCTTGCAAAAAGGCTTCGCGGTCAAATCTGGGCAATAATTCCCGAGCCATCTCAACATCTTCGCGGAGCTTTTCCAGAAGCTCGGCGGGGACATGATCAGCAATTTTGGGGTCATCCAGACCGTTGATTGAAATGCTGCTCGCAACCACATTCCGGTCGGCGCGGTCCATCAATTCTAGGCGGTCATTGATCAGGTCATAACAGCCGATAAAATCACGGCCAACCCCGATGGGCCAACTGGCTGGCGACACATCAATCGCAAGATTTTCCTGAATTTCATCAATAATTTCAAGGATATCGCGGCTTTCGCGGTCCATTTTATTACAGAATGTCAGAATGGGAAGGTCTCGCAGGCGGCAGACCTCAAACAATTTCTGGGTCTGGGATTCCACGCCTTTTGCCCCATCAATCACCATAACAGCGGCGTCCACGGCCGTTAGGGTGCGAAACGTGTCTTCGGAAAAATCCGAGTGCCCCGGTGTGTCAACAAGATTAAACCAGAAGTCTTTGAATTCAAACGACATTGCCGAGGCGGAAACCGAAATACCACGGTCCTTTTCCATCTGCATGAAATCCGAACGCGAGCGGCGCGCCTCACCTTTGGCACGCACTTGGCCAGCCATTTGAATAGCACCCCCATAAAGAAGGAATTTCTCGGTCAGGGTGGTTTTACCGGCATCGGGATGCGAGATAATGGCAAAGGTGCGGCGGCGCGCAATTTCGGGATGCAATGTTGATTTTTCTATCATGCGCCGCGTATAGGCCAGCGGGTTAATGAGGGCAAGAAAAATGGAAAATCCGGTGTAAAAGGCACATAATTTCCGGACAACGCGGTGCTTAGCGCGGCGCGAGGCGAATGGCACCGTCAAGCCGGATGGTTTCCCCGTTCAGCAAGGGATTTTCGACGATATGCGCGGCAAGGCTGGCATATTCGGACGGGTCGCCAAGACGTTGTGGAAACGGCACTTGCTGGGCAAGATTTTGCTGCACGTCGTCGGGCAATCCGACCAGCATCGGGGTTTGAAACAGCCCCGGCGCGATGGTCATAACCCGAATACCGCTGCGCGACAAATCACGGGCCATGGGCAGGGTCATGGCTGCCACGCCGCCTTTTGATGCGGCATAAGCGATTTGGCCGATTTGCCCGTCAAAGGCAGCAACCGAGGCCGTGTTGATGATAACACCACGCGCGCCGTCATCGTTCAATGGATCAGCAGCGGCCATGGCAGCGGCGCATTGGCTGGCCACATTAAACGTGCCAATCAGGTTAATCTGGACCACCCGCAAAAATGTGGCTGTGCCGTGGGCCACCCCGTCACGATCAACCGTTTTTCCGCTGGTGGCGATACCTGCGCAATTGACACAAATACGTGCAACACCGTGGGTTTTTTGGGCAGATGCCAGTGCCTCTGCAACCGATTGCGGGTCGCTGACATCGGTTTGGATAAACTGGCCGTTGATTTCATCCGCTATTTTGCTGCCATTCTTGGCATCCATGTCCAAAACTGCGATTTTTGCGCCTTTGCTGGCAAACAACCGCGCCGTGGCCGCGCCCAACCCCGAGGCACCACCGGTAATAACTGCGGCCAGATTTTCGATTTCCATTCAGCCTCTCTCAATCGCTATGGCGGTGCCTTCGCCGCCGCCAATACAAATGGCCGCGATGCCTTTGGTTAGGCCACGCCGTTCCAGCGCATGAAGCAATGTAACGATAATCCGCGCCCCTGATGCCCCGATTGGATGGCCAAGCGCACAGGCACCGCCATTGACGTTGATCTTTTCGCGCGGAATATTCATTTCACGCATAAAGGCCATTGGCACAACGGCAAACGCCTCGTTGACCTCCCACAGGTCGACATCATCAACCGCCCAGCCAAGCTGCGACAGCAATTTTTGCGCGGCGGGAACCGGGGCGGTGGTGAACCAACCCGGAGCCTGAGCATGGCTGGCATGGCCCAAAATCCGGGCGCGAATCGGGATATGCGCTGCTTTGGCATCAGAACTACGGGCCAAAACCAATGCGGCGGCCCCATCCGAAATTGAGCTGGCATTGGCAGCCGTAATAGTGCCGTCGGTTTTGAACGCAGGCCGCAGGTTGGGAATTTTGTCAGGCCGGGCATTGCCGGGCTGCTCATCAACATCGATTGTGACGTCATTTTTATGGGTTTTGATGGTCACGGCTGTGACCTCAGCATCAAAATCGCCGTTCTTTATGGCGTTAAGGGCATTGGACAAAGATTGCAGGGCATAGGTATCCTGATCCTCACGGGTAAACTGGTATTTCTCAGCGCAATCTTCGGCAAAACTCCCCATTAAGCGACCGGTTTCATAGGCATCCTCAAGCCCGTCGAGAAACATATGATCGATAACCTGGCTATGCCCGATACGCGCCCCACCGCGCATTTTTGGCAGCAGATACGGGGCGTTTGTCATGCTTTCCATGCCGCCAGCCACCACAAAATTGCCGTTTCCGCTGCGCAGCTGGTCATAGGCAATCATCGTGGCTTTCATGCCCGCGCCGCACATTTTATTTAAGGTTGTTGCCGGCACATTTTCACTAAGCCCGGCGGCAAAACCGGCCTGACGGGCAGGGGCCTGACCCTGACCTGCGGGCAAAACACACCCCATCAGCAATTCGTCAACTTTTGACGAATCCAGTCCAGCGTGCTTAAGCGCGGCGGCTATGGCTGTTCCGCCCAGCGTTGATGCTGACGCGCCGCTTAATGCGCCCTGAAATCCACCCATGGGGGTGCGGGCGGCGCCTGCGATGATGATCGGATTGCTCATTTAATCTCCTTGCGCACCGCGTTCGCGATACGGGGTTGTCTGAAAATGACTGCGATAGCATTTTGAAAAATGCGACGGCGACGAAAACCCACAGGCCAGCGCCACATTTATTACCGACATTTCTGTTTGTAACAACAAGTTACGAGACTTATTTAACCTAAGTTCCATGTAATATCGTTTTGGCGATCGATCCAGATACCGGCGAAACAGGCGTTCCAATTGCCGGGTGGACATGCCCACTTTGGATGCCAGATCTGAGGGCGAGATTGGTTCTTCAAGGTTTTTGTCCATCATATGGATGACCTGCGCCAGTTTGGGGTGACGGACCCCGATGCGGGTTGGGATCGACAGGCGTTGGTCGTCTTTGCCGGTGCGAATGGCGGTATGGATCATTTGATCAGCCACAGAATTTGCAACCTTGGCCCCGTGATCCAGCGCAATCAGTTTAAGCATCAGATCAAGGCTTGCGGCCCCGCCTGCTGCGGTGAAACGGTTGCGATCAATGGTGAAAATGGAGGTGCTGAGGTCCAGATCGGGGAACTCCTCAATAAAGGATTCGCGGTTTTCCCAGTGGATGGTGGCGCGGCGACCAGCCAAAAGCCCGGCTTTTGCCAATACATATGTGCCGGTGCACAGCGCGCCAATCGCCATGCCTTTGCGGGACTCGCGCCGCAACCAGCCGATAACGGTTTTTGATGTCGCGGCTTTAATGTCAAGACCACCACAAATAATAATTGTCTGATCACGGGCCAGATCGGAAAACCCGCCCCCAACAACCAGTGATGCACCGTTGGAGCAACGCACATTTGCGCCGGTCTCTGAAATAAATTGCCATTCATAGGCGGGTTTGCCCAAAACCCGGTTGGCAATGCGCAAAGGTTCAACTGCGCTGGCAAAAGCGGTCATTGAATAATTGGGCAGTAACAAAAATACATACCGGGATGCGATAGTTTTTGTGGAGCACGAAGGGTTGGGCATGGGCACACCTATAAAAGCGTATGGGGCCACTGTGTTTTTGTGCGGGCAAAACGTCAAGAGAAATCGCCACATTATGAATATGAAAAAAACACGGCATTCCGTTGCAGCCACTATGGTCAATATTGACGGCCTGCATTATAAAATGCTGCACAATAAAATTTACTTGCCATCAAGGAGCAATAACATGGCCAACACTTGGAACAAATCTGACTGGCGCAACAAGCCCCGGGTCCAGATGCCCGAGTATCCTGACGCAACAGCGCTTAGCGCGGCAACAGATCGGCTGGCCAGTTATCCACCTCTTGTTTTTGCAGGCGAAGCCCGCCGTTTAACCCGCCAGCTGGGCGAGGTTGCCAATGGCGACGCGTTTCTTCTGCAAGGGGGGGATTGCGCTGAAAGCTTTGCCGAGTTTTCCGCTGATATGATCCGTGATACGTATAAAGTAATGTTGCAAATGGCGGTTGTTCTGACCTTTGGCGGCAAAACGCCTGTGGTGAAAATTGGCCGGATGGCCGGGCAATTCGCCAAGCCGCGCTCAGCCGATTTTGAAACGGCGGATGGGGTGGAATTGCCCAGCTATCGCGGTGATATTATCAATGATTTTGATTTCACCCCTGAATCGCGCATTCCCGACCCGGATCGCATGTTGCGGGCCTATACCCAAGCGGCGGCGTCGCTTAATCTTTTGCGGGCATTCTCGCAAGGGGGGTTTGCTGATATAAAGCGTGTCCATAACTGGACATTGGAAAGCACCAAAGATGCGGCGGAATACGGTGAATATCACGCGCTGGCCAGCAGAATTTCTGAATCGCTGGATTTCATGGAGGCCGCCGGTATCTCCGGCAAAACCGTGGACGCCATGAAACGCGTGGATTTCTATACAAGCCATGAGGCCCTGTTGCTGGAATATGAAGAAGCCCTTTGCCGTCAGGATTCGCTGACAGGTCAATGGGTTGCGGGGTCGGGCCATATGATCTGGATCGGTGATCGCACACGTCAACCCGACGGGGCACATGTTGAATTTTGCCGTGGGGTTATCAACCCGATTGGGCTGAAATGTGGGCCAACCCTGACCGCTGACGAATTATTGCGGTTGATCGACACCCTGAACCCTGAAAACGAAGCAGGGCGTTTGACCCTGATCGCGCGTTTCGGGGCGGGCAAAGTTGGCAAGCATTTGCCTGAATTAATCAGGGCGGTGGAGCGCGAAGGGCGCAAGGTTGTCTGGTCTTGTGACCCGATGCACGGCAATACTATTAAATCCGCCAGCGGGTATAAAACCCGCCCGTTTGACCGGGTGCTGGCCGAGGTTCAGGAATTTTTCCAAATTCATAACGCTGAGGGCACCCATGCGGGGGGCGTGCATTTTGAGATGACAGGCAAGGATGTAACCGAATGTATCGGTGGATTGCGCGCCGTGTCGGACGAAGATCTTTCCAGCAGGTATCACACGGCCTGTGATCCACGCCTGAACGCATCGCAATCGCTGGAGCTGGCATTTCTTGTGGCACGTGAATTGGGTGTGCAAACCGAGGCGCATCGCGCAGCAATGTGATGTTTCTGGTTCTAACGGCAGCGATGGGGGTTCGCGACGCGGATGTCGCATTGGCGATCGCACAACTGGACAACGCAGAAGCGCCGCGTCGCCTGTCGGATTGCGCGGTTGAAATCCGGTTTCGCGGCGCGCTGCCCAACATCGCGCTTGTGATCAGCGGGGTTGATGCCAATATTATACCCGCCAAAAACCGCCTGAAAAAGCTGTTGATGGCAGATATGGACAGCACAATTATTCCGGTGGAATGCATTGATGAACTGGCGGATTTTGCGGGTGTCAAAGACAAGGTCTCCGAAATTACCGAGCAAGCAATGCGCGGTGAATTGGGTTTTGAGGCCTCTGTTGATGCCCGCGTCTTGCTGTTAAAGGGGCTGCCAGAAGCAACATTGCAACAGTGTTTTGAGCAACGGATTTCACTGAATCCGGGGGCGAAAACGCTGGTGAAAACCATGAATTCATTGGGGATGATGACCGCGCTGGTTTCGGGCGGGTTTACGTATTTCACCGAAAAAATCGCGGTTGAGGCCGAGTTTCAAATGAACAAAGCCAATGTTCTGGAAATTGAAAATGCGACGTTAACTGGCAAGGTCCGCCGGCCCATTTTGGGGCGCAAGGCGAAACAACACACGTTGAATATGCTGTGCCGCCAGCATAACATTTCAGCGCCTGACGTTATTGGGGTTGGCGATGGCGCCAATGATCTGGATATGATCAAAGCGGCGGGAATTGGCGTGGCGTATCGCGCCAAACCAGCCCTAAAGGCGCAGGCAAATGCGGTGCTGGACCATTCCGACCTAACGGCGTTGCTGGCCTTGCAGGGTATTTCGCAGGCTGATTATGTGTCTTGATCGTTATCGCAAACCAGTCGTAAATGCCCCTTTTTCCGGGCGGAACTGGTTTCGGGCTGGGTGTTGCTGCTGACGGCGCGAATGCCATCGGTGCCAAACGCGGCCTGGGCTTCGGCAAAGCCCATTAATGCATCGCTGTCGGTATCAACCGCATTGAATTTTTGCCCTGCAATGCCAAATCGAAGCGGCGCAACATAAGGCACAACCGGCGTTGATATGCAGCCAAGCACACGGTTTAGATCGCCAAAATCACTGCGCAGCGGTAATAACAGCATTTTGAGCGAGATAATATTGTCATGCAGATCCTGCGCGACAAGGGTAAGTTCGGCAATTCCCGGGCGGGCCAATACCTGCCCCAGTAAAAGCGCGAGTTTTTCCCGACATCGGGCTTGCATCATGCTGCCAGCCGACTGGCCGCGCACCTCATAGCCCATCATTTCACACAATAACATGCCAGTATGACGAATGCGGAATTGCTCTGTGCCTGTGTTTTCAAGAATAAAGATGTTTTCCAGCGCGTCAGGAAAAAGGCGCGGGTCAATTTGTGAGCGGAACGGAACCTGGCCATCAACGCGCAACCCTTGCCAATGGCTTATCAGGGTTTGAAAAAGAGAATTGGACATCAAAAGTCTCGTGTTTAGGTATGATTTGCCAAGAACCGGCGGGATTAATGCAATTTCACCGATAACACTAATACAATTTTACACGCAGCTCCTAGAAAACCTCCGATAAAAAATATCCAT
>CAZSSS010000082.1:0-7150 GCA_964609255.1 uncultured Rhodobacterales bacterium | reverse complement strand
GTTAAACAAATGATAGCAAACCTCCTGAAACGCCTGCGGGCTGAACCCTCCCCCGACCCTCTGGCCTTTGATGATGCCCGCCTCGCGCTGGCGGCATTGCTGGTGCGGCTTGCCAAAATTGACCACGATTACGACGCTTCAGAAATCGCACTGATCGACCAGATATGTGCCCAGCGATTTTCGCTGTCGATTGACGAGGCTTCTGCCCTTCGGCAGGAGGCCGAGGAGATCGAAACCACCGTTGGCGACACCGTGCATCTTACCCGACTGATAAAAGACGCCGTGCCTTTTGTGGACCGGTTTGCGCTGGCCGTTGATCTTTGGCGGGTCGTTTTGGCGGATGGCAGCCGCGATCACGCGGAAAATTCATTCCTGCGTTTGGCGGTAAAACTGATTGGCGTCAATGATGTCGACAGCGCGTTGGCGCGCCAACAAGCCGCTAAGCTGAGCGTCTAAGCAACACTGAGCCAACCGAATATCCCGCGCCGAATGAACAGATCAACCCAAGCTCTTTGTCAGAAATATCATCGGAGTTTTGCGAAAACGCAATAATTGACCCGGCCGAGCTGGTATTGGCGTAATCTTGCAAAATATTGGGTTGCTCCCCCGGTTCGGGAATGCGGCCCAGCACTTTGCGGCCGATAAAATCATTCATGGCTTTGTTGGCTTGGTGAAGCCAAAGCCGCTTAAGATCATCGGGGGAATGGCCCTCGTTCGCTAGATGACCAAGGATATGATTGGCGACAATCGGCAGCACTTCTTTAAACACTTTGCGCCCGTTTTGCATGAATTGCATATCGCGGCGGTCCGACAGGCCATCAGGGCGGGACCGGCGCAAAAAGCCGTTATTATTGCGAATATTGTTGGAAAACTTGGTCAGGCAACGGGTGGACAGCACCTCAAAATGCGCGCCCGCCGCGTTTTCTTTGCGCTCTATCAGGGTTGCGGTGCAGACATCGCCAAAAATAAAATGGCAATCGCGGTCGCGCCATTCCAGATGGCCCGAGCATATTTCGGGATTAACCACCAGAATGGCCCGCGCTGAGCCAGAGCGGATCATATCGCTGGCCGCCTGAATGCCAAACGTGGCTGAGGAACAGGCAACATTCATGTCAAAACCAAAACCATTTATGCCCAGTAATTCCTGCACTTCTATCGCTACCGCCGGATAAGCGCGCTCCAAATTAGAGGCCGCGACAATCACCGCATCCACGTCAGCCGCGGTTTTCCCCGCCTGCGCCAGCGCCTTTTTGCACGCATCCAGCGCCATTTCGGCCATCACACCCGGTTCATCATCGCTGCGTTGGCGCAGTTGTGGATACATGATATCAGGGTCCAGAATGCCGGATTTATTTAACACAAAACGGCGCTCTATGCCACTGGCTTTAAAGATAAAATCGCTGCTGGAATGGGTAATTTCCGTGGCCTCGCCCGACGCAATTGCGCCTGCGTTTTTTGCGTTGGTTTTGTCAGCATAGGCATTAAACGCCAGAACCAATTCATCATTGGTAATGATTTCGCTTGGTGTAAAAACCCCTGTTCCGCTGATGACTGGTTGATGCATTTTTTACCCTCGCTGCTAAGTCAGGAGTGAACAATTTTGCACAGCGTTGGTCAACCCTGACCAAAGATCAAGCGAATCTCTTTTCCTTTGCGCAAAACCGTTCTACAAGCCCCCAACCCCACGCATCTATGAGGTTCGCCATGTCAAATGATCCAGAATTAACCGTTGAACTGATCCGTAAACACGGGCTGAACCAAGAAGAATTCCAGCGCATCCGTGAATTGCTGAACCGGGAGCCGACCTTTACCGAAATGGGGATTTTTAGCGCGATGTGGAACGAGCATTGTTCCTATAAATCGTCAAAACTGTGGCTGAAAACCCTGCCGGTTGATGGCCCCCAAGTTATTTGCGGCCCCGGCGAAAATGCAGGCATTGTTGATATTGGCGATGGCCAATGTGTTGTTTTTAAAATGGAAAGCCACAATCACCCGAGTTATATCGAGCCATTTCAAGGCGCAGCCACCGGCATTGGCGGGATTTTGCGCGATGTGTTCACCATGGGCGCGCGGCCCGTGGCGGCGATGAATGCGCTTTCGTTTGGCGAGCCTTCCCACCCCAAAACCAAACAATTGGTGAATGGCGTGGTTGAGGGCATTGGCCATTATGGCAACTGTTTTGGCGTGCCAAATGTTGGCGGCGAAACGCGGTTTCATAAATCATATAACGGCAATTGTCTGGTAAATGCTTTTGCAGCCGGCATCGCCAACACGGACGAGATTTTTTATTCTGCCGCCAGTGGCATTGGCATGCCGGTGGTTTATCTGGGCGCCAAAACCGGGCGCGATGGCGTCGGCGGGGCCACCATGGCCAGCGCCGAATTTGACGACAGCATTGAGGAAAAACGCCCCACCGTGCAGGTTGGCGACCCGTTTACCGAAAAACGCCTGATGGAGGCAACGCTGGAATTAATGCAAACCGGCGCGGTGATTTCGATTCAGGATATGGGCGCAGCGGGGCTGACTTGTTCAGCCGTGGAAATGGGTGACAAAGGCGGGTTGGGCGTGGTGCTGGACCTTGAAAAAGTCCCTTGTCGCGAAGAAAACATGACCGCGTATGAAATGATGCTGTCAGAATCCCAAGAACGCATGTTGATGGTGCTGCACCCTCATAAAGAAACCGAGGCCAAGGCGGTTTTTGACAAATGGGATCTCGATTTTGCCATCATCGGCGAGACCATTGCCGAGGACCGTTTTTTGATCCGCCTGAATGGTGAGGTCAAGGCCGATTTGCCGCTGAAAGCCCTGTCCGGTGAGGCCCCCGAATATGACCGCCCATGGGTAAAAACGCCAACAGCCGCGCCCTATAATGACACACCCGACATGGATGTGGCAGCGGCGTTGCTAAACCTGATTGGCAGCCCCAACCATGCCAGCAAGGCATGGGTCTGGTCACAATATGACCATATGGTGCTGGCTGATACAGTTATTCGCCCCGGCTCTGATGCGGGGGTTATTCGCGTGCATGGCACCGAAAAATTGCTGGCTTTTACCAGCGACGTGAACCCGCGCTATTGCTTTGCCAACCCCGAAATGGGTGGCAAACAAGCGGTGGCTGAGGCCTTTCGCAACCAATGTGCCACCGGCGCGCGCCCCCTTGCCACCACCGATAACCTGAATTTTGGCAACCCCGAACGCCCCGAGATTATGGGCCAGCTTGTCGGCTGTATAACAGGCATCGGCGCGGCCTGTCTGGCGCTGGATATGCCGATCGTGTCGGGCAATGTCAGCCTTTATAATGAAAGTTACGGCGCGGGAATTCACCCAACGCCAACCATCGGTGCGGTGGGGATATTGGACAATATTGACCAGCTTATTCGCATGAAGCCCAATTTTGATGATGATATTATCCTGCTGGGCAAAACCGAAGGCCATCTGGGGCAATCGGCGCTGCTGGCTGATGTATTGGGGTTGGAAATTGGCGATGCGCCAAATGTTGACCTTAAAATGGAACGCTCAACCGGCGAAATTGTGCGGCATTTACATGGCCTTGGCCTGATTTCAGCGGCGCATGATCTTTCTGATGGCGGCATTGCGCTGGGGGTTGCGGATATGTGTCTGGCGGCAAATTGTGGTGCTGCGCTGCAAAATCATTCCGACTTGGCTGCGGTAAATTGGTATTTTGGCGAAGATCAAGCGCGATATCTGCTGGCTTGCTCGCCTAACAAAACTGCGGATATTCTGACCTTGGTTGCCACAGCGGAAATTTCCGTTGCAAAAATCGGCCAGTTTGGCGGTGCAATTTTGATGCTGGATCAAAGTTCTATTCCGCTTATTGACCTTCAAAACGCCCATCAATCTGGCCTGACAGACGTGGCAGTTTAACGCAATTTTACCGGCAGGTCTTGCCAGCCGCGCCAAGCTTGCTTAAATACCTTAGCAAATTACTAGGAGTATCCACCCATGGCTATTGAGGCATCCGCCATCGAAGCCCTTATTCGCGAAGCCTTTCCCACTGCGGAAATCCGCATTGATGATCTGGCTGGCGACGGCAATCATTATGCGGCCAGCGTTGTGGCAGCCGAATTCAAAGGCATTAACCGCGTTAAGCAACACCAAATGGTTTATGCAGCCCTTAAGGGCAAAATGGACGGCGCAAATGGCGAATTACACGCGCTGGCGCTGACCACCAAACCGGCTGAATAGATGGATTATCGCACCATCATTATGGGTGTTGTCCTGATTATTGCCGGTGCAATACTGGCCGAAGCATTTATCCGCCGGAACCGCCCCAAAAAATCATTGGGGGAACTGCTGAAACCAAATTACGGTGTTGAGGATGACGCCCAAGGAAAGATCAAAGCACCGCTGGGTATGGAGGCCATTGACATGTCTGTTATTGAAGCCTCGCAGCGGATGAACCCCAACCTAGACCATCGTGACCCGCGCCTAAAACGGGTTAAACGCAAGACGGAGAAAAAACATGACTAATGCAGCCGAAACAATTCAGGCCGAGATCAGCAGCAACGACGTTGTTCTGTTTATGAAAGGCACCAGCCAAATGCCGCAATGCGGGTTTTCATCACGTATTGCCGGCGTGCTGAATTATATGGGCGTGGCGTTTAAAGACGTTAACGTGCTGGAGGATGGTGATATTCGCGAAGGCATCAAGAAATTTTCCGACTGGCCAACCATTCCGCAGCTTTATGTCAAAGGCGAATTTGTTGGCGGCTGTGATATTGTAACCGAAATGGTGCTTTCGGGCGAATTGGACACCATGCTGGAAGAAGGCGGTATTGCATTTAGCAAAGAAGCGGCTGAAAAAGTCCGCGAAACCAATCAAGAATAAATGCTTGAGCTTAGACCAAATTGCGAGCTTTGCGATTGTGACCTGCCAGCGCAATCAACCAATGCCATGATCTGCGCCTATGAATGCACCTATTGTGTTTCATGCGTCGAAAAACTGCACAATGTCTGTCCAAAATGCGGCGGCGGTTTTGAACGTCGCCCCATTCGGCCCCAAAAGTCGTGGCGGCCAGAGGCAAAGCTCGGGCTTGGCCATCATCCTGCCACAAGCAAACGGGTGCATTCAGAATTCAGCAAAGACAACATCGCGGCGCATGTTGCAAGGATCAAAGGAATTGCGCCACATGAACGCTAGCCGCCCATCCTTCGGGAAAATCAAATGGCTTATACCGGTTCATTTGTATGCAACATTACTGCTTCTTGCCGTTGGCGAGTTTATTTGGATAATAGCAAATCCCATAACTATTGTTTCAGAGGCTAAGCTTTTGATTGCCCTGAAATTTATTTTGGTAATTTTATCACTCATCATCACATCCAATAAAATAAAACACGGCGGAGACAGCCGAATTTGGCTTCCGTTAAGGTTTACCCTTGAGGCCATTCTTATTTTAACTATTGGCTGGATAGTGTTGCGCCTGTTCAACCATTTGGCAATGACCGCTCAGGTTCCATACCAAGATAATTTGTTAATGTCGTGGGAAAGCTATCTAGGAACAGACTGGCTTGCGTATTTTAACTATGTATACACCCATCCATTTTTACGCGAAACGCTGGACCTTGCTTACAGTTCCCTAACCCCTGTCAGCGCAGTGGCCTTATTTTGTCTGTTGTTGATGGGTAAATTCAGCCACGCACGGTTTTTTATTGTGGCATTCATTTATACAGCAATATTGGCGACTTTTGCTGGTGCATTCTTTCCCGCATTTGCTGCGGTTTCTTCATTGGTTCCCGATATTGACCAATACCAGGCGTTTAACAAAATACCCGGCACTTATCACATTGGCTATCTAGAACAACTACGCGCGACATCTGGTGAAATCGTTATTTCCCTAGATAAGATGCCCGGGCTAACAACATTTCCATCGTTTCATACATCAGCGGGAATTATTCTTATTGCTGCTTTCTGGCGAACAATACTTTTTATTCCTGCATTGGCATACGCGTCATTGATGATCGCATCAACACCAGTATTTGGAGGTCACTATTTTATAGATTTGGTTGGTGGTGTGGCTCTTGCTGTTCTTGTAATTGCGGTGGTCAGCCCGCTATGCCGCCGGTTTTAGGCGCCATCTGCTATGGTCATCCCCCAAGCAATTCCAGTTCCTTAGCGGTTTTTTCAAGCAGCGCCATGGCTTTGGGCAAATCGGATTCCCCGAACAAATCGGTATTGCCGCTCTGCTTTTGCAGGCTTGCCAATTCTACCGCCAATGCCGTTGATTTGGCCTCGGATGCCCGCAGGCGGTCCTCAAGCGTTTTGCTGCGCTCATCGCTGGATTTTCCGTTCCATTCCATTTCTTTGGTCCGGTCCGCCAGCATCAAACCCGCCATCAACAGCATCCGCGATTCCGGCACACGCCCGATGGCGTCTTGCAAGGTGGTTGCCTCAACATCCAGCATTTTGGCGGCGGCTTTCAGGTGGGGTTCCTCGCCTTCATTGCACACAAGCTGAAACGGGCGGCCCCCAACGGTTACTGTAATTTCAGGCATTTTGCCCCCCCCTCCAGCATTGGCTTTAGCTTGCCGAGCAAGGCATCCAGTTCCGCCACATCCGCAACCCGCTGTTTCTTGAGCGCTTTCAGCTCAGCCTTTAATGCCGCGTTTTCCGCCGTCTGGCTTTTGCCACCAGACAGATTGGCAATCGCCGCCGCCAGCCGTTTTTCCAATTGTTTCAAGTCGCTCATATCTGCCCCAAATATATTGCCCCTATCGAATCGCATTTAGCGCGGGTTTGCAACACATTAGCGCAGTTTCTTCAGATTTACCCGCAACTTTCCGAAATTTGAGCGTGCATTCGCTTGACCCACCCGCTTTTCTTGGTCAAAACACAGGCAACTAGCCCTAATCAGAAAGTGACCTAAGTGGAAATTTCCGACCTTAAATCCCGCCACCCAAACCATTTTGCCAAAGCCACCGCGCTGCGGATGTTGGCAATTGATGCGGTTCAGGCCGCTAATTCGGGGCATCCCGGCATGCCGATGGGCATGGCTGATGTCGCCACGGTATTGTTTCAAAACCACCTGAAATTTGACGCATCCGCGCCAAACTGGCCGGATCGTGACCGGTTTGTTTTGTCCGCAGGGCATGGATCAATGCTGATCTACGGGTTGCTGCACCTGACCGGATA
>CAZSSS010000081.1:5573-7151 GCA_964609255.1 uncultured Rhodobacterales bacterium | reverse complement strand
AATTGATATATAGGTTTTCAGAGAAATAATTTCAAAATTCACTGAAGGATCTTTTACATTTTTTTCTAATCGGTATCGATAATTCAGGAGCTAGAATCCAGGAGCCAGAATAAGAAAACCTGCAAGAAATCACTACCACTTGAATGTTTGGTAAAAGACACATCAAGCTTATTGGCAAACCACTCATTAAACAGGCTTTC
This sequence comes from uncultured Rhodobacterales bacterium, assembly GCA_964609255.1. Taxonomy (GTDB): domain Bacteria; phylum Pseudomonadota; class Alphaproteobacteria; order Rhodobacterales; family Rhodobacteraceae; genus UBA3077. The sequence goes on along the minus strand of CAZSSS010000081.1, from coordinate 6,951 downwards.
ACCGGCAATCTGGGTTTCCAGCGATTTACGCAAATTGGCTTGGCGCAGCACGCCCAGCACCGCCACCGGGTCGGTTGGTGAAATCAAGGCGCCAAACACCAGCGCAATAATCAGCGGCACGCCCAAGATCATATGCAGGCCAAACCCGGCGATGGCCGTGGACAGGCCGACGCCAATGGTGGCCATCAACGCCACGGTCCATGCTTGACTGCGCAGGTCAGAAATTTTGACATGCAGCGCGCCAGCAAACAGCAGCAAGCCCAGCATGCCCTCGAGCAATGTGTCGGAAAACTCAAGGTTTTCAACAGCCGGGCGGATGGTTTCTGACAGGCCCAAATGCGGCATGAAAACATCCAACACCATCACCGCCAGCGAGGCAACAAGCGCCACAATCAGAATACCAATCGACGAGGGGAGTTTCAGGATGAAATAATTAACCGCGCCAAACAGCCCAGCTAAAACGATCATAAGGGATGCAATTTGCAAGACGGTCATCGGGTATCCTTTTGTTGGTCCGATTGGCTTAGCATAAAATACTGGGCGGGAAATAAAAAAGCAGTTTCTAAATGCAGCCACATATATTTGCGGTCAATAAACCGTGGGAATGCTTCTTTTTATGCGACACCTTCGCTCAGCAATGTGTTGTCTCGCATTACGTAAGCGTGTATTCTGAAATTCCACACGTCTAAATGGGGAGTTTTGTCATGGTAGGCAAAAGTAAAAATGTAAAATCGGTACAGGAATTGCGTGAAAAGATAATCGTCAAAATTCTTGATACCCCGGATGTTAAGCCAGAAGTCTTGGTTTCGCTCATACCACAAGAGCCCACTCTCTCATTCAAGAGAATCTTTCCTTGGGCAGCACTTGTTACGGCAATTGGTGCTGCTGGAGGGATTTTAATTAAAGAAAGTTTTGGTGCTCAGAACGTCACGTCTGGGCAAGTACATGAAGTTGCATTAAATGAACTGAGATATGCGCAGAACTTTTTGTCAGATATTATTAGCGTTGATATTGCAGATAAAGAAGAAAGACGACTTGAGCAACGGCGGCTAATTTGTATTTCTGCTAAATTAGGAGTTTTTAGGTATCCTTCATATATTATTGGAAAACAACCAGATGACGATGGTTATTATGATGCTTTAACTGAGCGCCTTAATTCAGATTTTTCATGTGATGAACTGATTTCCGACAAAGATATTTTGCCTTCAGCGTATCCACCAAGTGCAGATGTTGGTGGGGCGGACGGTTGGAGTGCAATAATTCCCAGTGTTGAAATGCCTCAAATCGATAGTTTGATAGAAAAACTGGAATCAGATTCTTCGGCAGAACGGCGAAGTGCCAGATCACTGCTTGCCGCGATTGGGGTGGCTATTGTACC
>CAZSSS010000081.1:0-5563 GCA_964609255.1 uncultured Rhodobacterales bacterium | reverse complement strand
TCGGCGAAGCAATATCAAGTTCTCCAGAATCCTATCGAATGCAATTAGGTGGCGTTATTGCACTGGTTGAAATGATGAGAGAAAACAAAAGACAGCGTGAGCTTATCATTTCTTTGATTGATGAACAATTTCTCGAAGTGTTGCTAAACTTGACAACGTATCAAGATTTAACAATGCGCCAAAATGCAACCGAATTTTTGTTGGATTTAGGTGACCCGAGAGTGATTGGGCTGGCACCTGCGGTGTGGAGCGCAACAGACATGGGAAATGAGAACGGTTTGTATAATTTGGCTTTTGTTTTCAAAGGTTCTGCCGGTTACGTAGCTATTAGCAATAAGCCAACTGCAATTAATGACTTAAATAGTCTTTTGGGAACCTTGGCAGAGATAGACCGGCCAAAGACGTCTGGGCTTTTGATGGACGCAATTTCTTTGCTTAGCCAATAATTTTCAAGGTAATTTATGAAAAATAGGACGGCTTTTAATGTCCATACGTTTTCTATGTATTCACATCGGTAAACACTGGAGAATCGGGATTAAGTAAAAAAACCCGCGCCGATTGTGGCGCGGGTCAGGCCCGACGGGTTGCGAAAGAATGCGCGCCTTGGGATTAACCGTCAAAATCTACGATTTCTACGATTTGCAAGGCGCGGCCACGCAGGTTTGCAATGTCAATAAGCGGCGTTGGATCAGGGGTGAATTCGCCCCAACCAGCCACCAGCGCGCTGGCGGGTGTGTCTGCACGCAACGGGTATTCGTAATTAACCTCTGCATAAAGGCTTTGTGCCAGATCGCCGGTTAGGAATTCCATCAGTTTCAGCGCATTTTCCGCATGGGGCGCAGAGGCGGTCATGGCCATGCCCGACAGGTTAATATGGGTGCCAGCACCGCCTAATGTCGGGAAAATCAGGTTAACCGATGCCGCCCAAGGAACCTGTTCGGGATCTGCCAGCATTTTGCCCATATAATACGTGTTGCCAATGGCAATATCACATTCGCCCGCCCAGATCGCCTTAACCTGTGCGCGGTCATTGCCTTGGGGTGAACGCGCCAGGTTTTCCTTTACGGCTGTCAGCCATGCAATGGTTTCTTCCTCAGAATGATGCGAAAGAAAGGCAGCAACAAGGGCGATATTGTAATTATGCGTGCCCGAGCGGCTGCATATGCGGCCGCGCCAGTTATCATCAGCCAATTGTTCATAGCTGGTGATCTCTGCGCTGGCCACACGGTCAACCGATGCATAAAATATCCGCGCCCGTGAGGTAAGGCCAAACCACTGGCCATCCGGGTCGCGGTAAGCTGCCGGAATTGTGTTATTGATAATGTCAGATGTCACAGATTGCGTAACGCCCGCCAGAACTGCGGCGTTCAGATTGGCGATGTCTGTGGTCAGAATTATATCAGCAGGGGAGCGGTCGCCCTCGGCTTTTAAGCGTTCCAGCATACCTTTCTTGAGGAACACAATATTAACCGCAATGCCGGTTTCATCGGTGAATGCCGACAGGATCGGGTCGATCAGCTCTGGCTGGCGGCTTGAATAAATATTGACCTCTTGGGCGGCAACGCCGGTGCTGAGCAGGGCTGCAAGGATAGCAAGGGCTTTCATGACATCTCCATTGTCTGACTAAATCAGTTGGTTAAATACCTGAGCGATTTACTCTGGTCAATACCCAAGTAAAGTAATCAGGAATTTATTTCGCTATTCCGCGGCTTTGGCAGCATCCCAAAGCGCATCCATTTCGGCAAGGCAGGACTGGCTGGGCGTTTTGCCAGCTTTGGCCAGCGCGGTTTCTATGCTATTGAAACGACGGGTAAATTTTACGTTGGCTTTGCGCAACGCTGTTTCGGGATCAACCTTCAGGTGTCGGGCCAAATTTGCCATAACAAACATCAAGTCGCCAAACTCTTCCTCAACATCTGTCTGGGATTTGGTTTCCTGCGCCTCAATTAATTCCGCCGATTCTTCGACAATTTTGTCATAGACCAGCGATATTTCCGGCCAGTCAAACCCGACCCGCGCCGCACGATTTTGCAATTTTATTGCCCGTGTCAGGGCAGGCAGGCCGGTTGCAACACCGTCCAGCACACTGGATTCTTTTTTGCCAACGCGTTCCGCAGCTTTGATCTGTTCCCAATCCGCGACTTGTTGTTCTGCCGATTTATCGCGGCTCTCATTGCCAAAAACATGCGGGTGGCGGCTTATCATTTTATCGGAAATGCTGCGCATCACGTCGTCAAAATCAAATATTCCGGCTTCCTCCGCCATCTGCGCATGGTAAATCACATTTAACAGCAAATCGCCCAGCTCACCGGGTAAATCATCCATCGCACCGCGCTCAATCGCGTCCGCAACCTCATATGCTTCTTCAATGGTATAGGGCGCAATGCTTTTGAAATCTTGCACAATATCCCATGGGCAGCCGGTTTTGGGGTCCCGCAAACGGCGCATGATCTCCTGCAAACGCGGCAGGCCGCCTTTTGGGTTGTTAACCAATATATCCGAGTCAGTTTTTTTCATACCGCCAAGATATGGCGTGTTGACGCCCATGTGCAAGGCACGCTTAACTATGCCCGAATTTCAAGGAGGAACCCCATGCCCGTTATCAACCGTATATCCGAATATTTTAATGACATGAAAGAATGGCGTCAGCATATCCATGCTCATCCCGAAACCCTGTTTGACACCAAAGAAACTGCCGCTTTTGTTGTGGCGCGGCTGAAAGAATTCGGGGTTGATGAAATCCATGAAGGTATCGCCCAAAACGGTCTTGTTGCAATTATCAAGGGGCAGGGCGCAGGGCAATGTATCGGTTTGCGTGCAGACATGGACGCCCTGCCAATGGCTGAGGCGAATGATTTTGCCCATAAATCAAAAGTAGAAGGCAAAATGCACGCTTGCGGGCATGACGGCCACACCACCATGTTGCTAGGCGCGGCGCGCTATTTGGCCGAAACACGCAATTTCACGGGCACTGTGGCGCTGATTTTCCAACCCGCAGAAGAAGGCGGCGGTGGTGGCGAAGTTATGTGCCGCGAGGGAATAATGGAGCGTTTTGGCATTGATCAGGTTTACGGAGTGCATAACGCGCCCAACTTTCCCGTTGGCCAGTTTATGCTAAACCCCGGCGCGCTGATGGCCTCGGCTGACACGTTTGACATCAATATCACCGGCAAAGGCGCGCATGCGGCCTATCCCAATGAGGGGATCGACCCGATTATGGTGGCCGTCCAAATCACCCAAGCCATCCAAACCATCCGGTCACGCAACGTGCCGGGTTTGGAAGATCTGGTGATCTCGGTTACGCAAATCCATGCCGGAACCACCAATAATATCATCCCGGAAACCGCTTATGTTGGCGGCACAGTGCGCAATTTAAACCCTGAAACCCGCATCAAAGTGCCAGAATTAATGCAGCGGATTGTTGACAATACCGCCGCTGCCTTTGGCGCAACTGCGGTGCTGGATTACGACATGGGCTATCCCGTGACCATGAATAACGCCGAAAAAGCTGCCTTTGCCGCCAATATCGCGCGCGATGTAGCAGGCGACACAATGGTGCTGGACAACATCCCCCCCGAAATGGGCGCTGAGGATTTTTCATACATGTTAGAAGAACGCCCCGGTGCATATTTGTTTATCGGGCAGGGCGATGGTGCGGGTGTGCATCATCCTGCCTATGATTTTAACGATGAAATCAGCCCAATCGGCGCGTCGTATTTTGTAAAACTGGTCGAGGCCGCGCAGCCGCTTAACGGCTAAGCATCAGCTTTTCCAGCCCATGAAAATGGTATCGATTGGCATAGCTGGTTTTTTCAACGATTTTCAAATCGGGGAAACGATCAAATAAAATGGGCATTGCGATGCCCATTTCCAAACGCGCCAGCGGCGCACCGATGCAAAAATGCAACCCCGCACCAAAGCCAAGCTGCCCGTTGCCGCCACGCGAAATGTCAAAACGATGCGGGTTTTCAAATTTGGCAGGGTCTCGGTTGGCAGCGGCCAGCAGCAAACCAACGCTTTCGCCGCGTTTGAATGTATGGCCGTGCAGGGTAATATCGTTCAGCGCGATACGGGTAAACATATGCAGCGGCGGATCAAACCGGATGGTTTCATCAACCGTGCGCAGGGTGGTTTTTTTATCCTTGAATAATCCCGCCGGATCCTGACCGGATTCAAGGATGGTTTTGACACCGTTCGTTAAGGTATGAACCGTGGCCTCGTGGCCAGCATTTAGCAATAGAATACAGGTGGTTATCAGCTCATCTTCAGAAAGTTTATCCTCGTCATTGCGCGCCTGTATCAAGGTGCTGATCAAATCATCCTGCGGGGATGTCTGGCGCGCCGCAATATGGCTGCGGATATAATCGGAAAACGCAATTGTGGCGGCCACGGCATTGTTTTCAACAACGCGGTCACGGCGCGCTTGATACATGGCTACCATATCATGGGACCAGCGCAACAATTGCGGGGCCATATCTTCGGGCACGCCCAGCATTCTGCAAATGATGATAACCGGAATATGCTCTGAAAAGGCAGTAATCAGATCAAAGGGCGCATCGGGGAAATCATCACAAAGCTGATGGGTAAGCGCCGCAATATCCGGTCCCAGTGCGTTTATGCGTTTGGTGGTGAAACTGCGCACCAAAAGGCCGCGAATACGGGTGTGGGTCGGGGGTTCCAGCTCCAACAAGGAATGCTTTTCGCAGGCGTAAAACGGCGCTAGATGCTGGGGAATATCCGGGGCCAAATCAGCGGGCATTTCGCGGCCAAACCGGCGATCACGCAGCAAATCATTCACGGTTTTAAATCCGGCAGCGCAGGGAAAACCGTAATCATTCCAATGGAATAACTCGCCATTCTGGCGGGCGGCATCATAAAACGGATATGGATTTTGCACAAATTCCGGCGCAAGCGGGGATTGGTCCAGTTGTTTCATTCGGCGCGTTCCAACGCTTGTTCAAGGTCCGCGATCAGGTCATCCGCGTCCTCAATCCCGATGCTTAGACGCAGCAAAGTATCAGGAACAATCGAATTTGGCCCCTCAACCTTGATACGATGCTCGATCAGGCTCTCAACCCCGCCAAGCGAGGTTGCATTGATAAACACCTGCACAAACCGGCTGATGTCATGCGCGGTTTTCCGGTCTTTTGCCAGCAAAGACAGCATGCCGCCAAAGCCGTTTTTCATCTGTTTTGCCGCAATCAGATGGCCGGGATGCGAGGGCAGGCCAGGGTAAATTACCTTACTAATTTTTGGATGTTTTTCAAAGTGTTGCGCGATTTTCATCGCGTTTCCTGAGGCCTGCTTATACCGCAAAAACAACGTGCGGATGCCGCACACCAGCAGCCAGGCCTCAAAGGCGGCCATCACATTGCCTGTCAGGGTGCGCACCTCTTGCAGCTCTGCCCAGAAATCATCAGCCCGCGCACAAGTTAACACGCCCGCCGTAATATCGGAATGCCCCCCCAGATATTTGGTGGCCGACTGAAAAACCAAATCTGCCCCCAGCAAAAGCGCTTGGGTGGTGCATGCGGGGGCAACGGTGCTGTCAACCACCAACCGT
>CAZSSS010000080.1:0-7159 GCA_964609255.1 uncultured Rhodobacterales bacterium | reverse complement strand
ACCTGAGCATCATCATCAGGCACGCGAACAATCGGAATTATTGGCCCGAATGTTTCCTCCATCACCAGTTCCGACCCGTGCGGCACATGATCAACCACAATCGGTGGTAATAATGCGCCCTGACGGCCCGGATGATACAGGATTTTTGCGCCTTGTTCTTGCGCCATATACACCCGTTTTTCAAACAGCTCTGCTGCTTTGGCGTGCACCACACAGCCCAGTTGTGTTTCAGGGTCTTGCGGGTCACCAAATTTAATCGCCTTGGCTTTTTCCAAAACCAGCGGCACAAATTTTTCCGCCACACTTTCCTGCACCAGAATACGTTTTACCGCCGTGCAGCGTTGCCCGGAATTTCCGGTTGCCCCCGCAACAGCGATGGTCGCGGCTTTTTCCAGATCTGCATCCGTCAGGTCATTGCAAATGATCAACGGATCATTGCCCCCCAGTTCCAGCGCTGTGCGTTTATACCCAGCCTTGGAGGCAATCATTTTGCCAACCGGCACACCGCCGGTAAACGTAATGATGTCGATATTATCATTGGTGATCATCTCGTCGCCAATATCCTGCGGCAAACCCGTTACAATCTGGAACATTTCCGGCGGCAAGCCCGCCTCGTATAAAATATCCGCCAATGCAATCGCGGTTAACGGCGTTAGCTCGGTTGGTTTACAAACCATGCAGTTATTGGTGGCAATCGAGGGTGCAATTTTGTGGCTGACCATGTTCAGCGGATGATTAAACGGTGTGATCGCCGAGATGGTGCGCACCGGTTCCCGCTTGGTATAAATCTTGCGCTCTTTGCCTTGTGGTGTCAGATCGCAGGAAAATATCTGCCCGTCATCCAAAATGGCCATCTGCCCCGCCAAGGTGAAAACATCATAGGCACGGCCGGTTTCATAAAGCGCGTGTTGGTGGCAAATGCCCAGTTCCAGCGTCAGCCATTTCGCCAGCCAGTCGCGTTTTTCCAAAATCAGCTCTCCGGCGCGAAACAGGATTTTCTGGCGTTCATAACGCGTTAAGGTTGGTTTATAATTTGCTGCAATATCAAAGGCTTTGCGTGCATGTTCTGCATTACCTGCCGGAACGGTGCCAACAATTTCATTGGTATAGGGGTAATGCACGTTGATAACTTTGTCGGTAAAAACAACCTTACCGCCGATGCGCATACCCTCGGTGCGAAAATCTTTTTGGGCTTTCATATCTGGTTTTCCTTCACAATGCCGCAGCAGTGGTGGCATAAAAGAACGCATCAAAATTACGCAAAACCGGTTTTGCCGGCAAGTCAATAACCCGATTGACAATGAAGGGCACGACTTGTTCGGTCAAGCCGCCATGGCTGCGCAATGGTTCATTAAGCGCGGCCAGATCATGGCGATGCTCTGACGTGCCGATGCAGATATTTTCGCCCGATACCAGAATAATATCACCAATGCGATCCCCCGGCAGCTCAAAGCGCTCAATTGCTTCGGCTTTGGTTAGAACATGGGTGATGCCCTTTGTCGATTTCAGCTTGGCAATGATGTCTGCATGGTCTGCGCCATCGGGCAAATACGCCGTTGCAAATGATCCAAGCGCACCGTGATGCACCACATACGGGTCGGTGATTGGTAAAATAAGCCGCGCCGCTGCTTCGCCCAGCCATGTATCAAGCAAGTCTTGAACATAGACAACTGCGGGCGACCCGTCTGCCAAATGTTTTGGCTTCATGCCGTGGTCAGCCGTGACAACAATCGCCGCGCCCATGGCATCCAGTTGGGTTAAGTATTTGTCGAACATTTCATAAAACGACTTGGCTTGTGCATCATCGGGCGCGTATTTATGTTGCACATAATCGGTGGTGGTCAAATACATGATGTCCGGTTGCCATTCTTGCAACAACTTCACACCTGCGGCAAAAACGAATTCGGATAATTCCGCTGAATAGACCTCTGGCTGCGGGAAATTCAACCAGGTGCTGGCGGCTTCTTGCCCGTGTTCTGCGGTTGTGGATGTGTCGGATTTTTCCGCCGAATAGCACCGCGCACGGTCATCATCAAATTTCAAACCCGCCCCCAGCAAGGCCCGCAATTTGTCTTTTGCGGTTACAATCGCAACCTTTGCCCCGGCATCATAGAACTTTTGAAAAACCGTTGGCGCGCGCAAAAATCGCACGTCGTTCATCATTACTTCTTTGCCGGTTTCCGGTTCATACAGATAATTCCCGCAAATGCCATGCACGACCGGAGGCCGCCCCGTAGCAATCGACAGATTATTGGGGTTGGTAAATGAGGGAATAACCGAATGCGCCAGCCGATCAGTGCCGGTTTCACGCATTTTCTTTAGCGTCGGCATCAGGCCATCAGCGATGGCCTTGTCCAGATATTCAGGCTCACACCCGTCAAGGCAAATAGCAATGGCTGTGACTTTTGGCGCTGGGTATACGCGGCCATTTGCAGTAATCGAGGACGTAAGATTCATAAAATTTTCCTTTTATCAAACGGCCAGCTTGGCGCGTTCAGTCAGTGCTAATCCAGGGGGAGTGCCAGCAGACACATTCATTTCAATCAGGGTTTCTTTGGCCGCAGTCACAACCAGCCGCATGACATTTTCATCCATGCGACCAATGCAGCCAATGCGGAAACTTTCCACCACCGTCAACTTGCCGGGGTAAATTATAAACCCTTTGGCCTTCATCAGATCATAAAATACCGTGAAATCAAAATTCGGGTCCGCCGGGCAGAAAAACGTGACGATTATCGGCGAGAGCCAACGATTATCCAGCAACGTTTCAAACCCCAATGCCCGAAGACCCGCCACCACAACATCGCGGTTCCGCGCATAACGCGCCCCGCGCGCAGCCACGCCACCCTCGGCTTTATGTGCCCGCAGGGCCTCAAGAAAGGCGACAACCACATGGGTTGGCGGCGTAAATCGCCATTGGCCGGTTTTGTTCATATGTGCCCATTGGGCATGCACGTCCAGGCTCAGGGAATGGCTGCGGCCCTTGGCGGCCTGCAACTCGTCTTTCTTGGCGATGATGAAACCAAAACCCGGCACGCCCTCAATGCATTTATTGGCTGACGAAACCATCGCGACGTATTGCGCATCCACATCGATGGCACCAAAGGCGCTCATGCTGTCCACCAACAGCTTGCGGCCCGCGGCTTTTACCGCATCCGATATTTCAGCGATGGGGTTCAGGATGCCCGACGAGGTTTCACAATGCACAACAACCACATGGGTAATGTCTGCATCAGCTTTCAGCGCGGCTGTGACCTCAGGGCCGCGCGGTGGCATGTAATCGCCTTTGTCGATAACCGTATGGGCGCGGCCCAGATATTCCAGCGTTTGTGCAATGCGCAGGCCATATGCGCCATTGCTAAGCACCAAAACCTTGCCATCGCGCGGCACAAAGCTGGCCAACATTGCCTCAACCGAAAACGACCCGCTGCCTTGCATCGGCACGCAATCCAGATCATCGTCACCAATCAGGTCCAGCAGGCCGCTGCGTAATTCAGCCGTGACAGCGCGGAATTCCGCATCCCACGACCCCCAATCGCGTAACATCGCTGATTTCACCTCGTATGACGTGGTCAACGGTCCGGGGGTCAAAAGATAGGGTTCGCCCAGCTTGGGCGCGGGTAAGGATGTCATTTCAGAATTCCCTGTGGCTGATTTTCATTGCCTTATCCCTTTGATTGCCCTTTAAGTAAAATCGTTATTTCGAATGACATCAACGATTTTACTGATAGGTAATATATGCGCTATGTCCAGCTCCGCGCGTTTCATCATGTCGCCGTTCATGGCGGGTTTTCCCGCGCGGCAGAAGCCCTGAGCCTGACACAACCGGCAATTAGTGATCAGGTGCGCAAACTGGAAGATCAATATGACATTCTTTTGTTCAATCGTTTAAAGAAAAAAGTCACGTTGACCGAGGCCGGACAGCATTTGTTGAAAATCACCAACCGTATGTTTGAGAACGAGCAGCAAGCATTGGAGTTGCTAAATGAATCCCGCGCGCTTTCTGCGGGGACCCTGCGTATCATCGCGGATTCCGCCCATCACCTGAACGCTATTCTCGGCCGGTTTCGCCAGAAATATCCTCGGATCAAGATTTCGTTAAAAACCGGCAATACCGAAGACGTGATCAAAGCATTATATGCCTATAAGGCTGACATTGGTGTTCTTGGTGATGTGCCGGATCTTTCTGAAATTGATGTGCTGCATCTTGGAACATCCCAGATCATCGCCTTTGCCCAAAAAGGGTTTGTAAGCAAAAGCCTGACATTGGCGGACCTGACAAATTATCCGCTGGTTTTTCGCGAACAAGGGTCAAAAACCCGGCAAAAAATAGCAGAACTGGCAAAAACCCGCAAAATCAGCCTTAGGCCGATCATCGAAGCAGAGGGCCGCGAGGCTGTGCATGAACTGGTTGCAAACGGCGCTGGTATCGGGTTTGTTTCGGCAGCAGAATTGGCCCATGACGACCGCATAGAAAAAATCTCTGTGACGGACTTGAATGTGTCGATGGATGAATCCCTGATAAATCTTCGCGAACGCCGTAACGGTAAACTTATCCGGGTTTTCGCGGCGCTCGCTGTGGAAACGGCCAAACAGGTATCTGTCAAATCTTGAATTTTGCCTTAACGAGACACGGCCCGGTTGCCGCGTATATATTTGATTGCATCCGGGTAATCAAAAACCAGCGACACCGCATTGACCCCCAAAAGGATCCACAGATAAATAGCATAGCCACCGCTGGCCTCGGGGCGCGCCAATAACAGCCACAGCACAAGAATTGTCCAAGGAACCAGATGTGGAATGGCCATCAATTTCGAAAAGCCTTTGTCATAAATCATTACCGGCAGGTTAAACGCCATCGCGCCAATCGCCAAAAGGGCAATCCAGCTGCCAAATGGTTCGTAAACAAAAAACAGCGCCATCATATTGACAGGCACCAAGATATAGGCGACCCATACTTGAACCCATAACGGCATGGCACGAAAAGAACGGTAAATCTTTGCAATCATATCAGCCTCCTAGCAATAAATTTGGCAAAAACATCACAATGCTTGGAAAGGCGATCAAACCGGCAATGGTCAGCGCATCCGCGATGAAAAACGGGGAAACTCCGCGAAAAACATCCTGAACCGAGATATCAGGCCGCACGCCCGCCACCACAAAACAATTCAGCCCGATGGGCGGTGTTATCAACGCCAATTCCGCCATTTTGACCACAATAATGCCAAACCAAATGCCAACACCCGCCCCCGACAGGCCAAAAGCAGAATCAACCGCCGCCACATCCGGCCCGCCATTCAGCGCAATAATCGCCGGATATGTGACGGGCAGCGTCAGCAGCAACATGCCAATCGCATCCATAAACATCCCCAGCACCGCATAGGCCAGCAGAATATAAACCAGCGTCAGCATCGGCGATTGATCCAGCGTGGTGATCCAATCAGCAAACACGCCCGGCAGATCCGCAAAGCCAAGAAACCGCACAAAGATCAGCACGCCCCAGATAATGGTGAAAATCATCACCGTCAGCTTGGCGGTTTCCAACAGCGCTGATTTCAGCTGTTTCCAGCGCATCCCGCGATAAAGCGCCATCAGGAACACAACAAACGCACCCAGCGCCCCGCCCTCGGTCGGGGTGCCCCATGCATCACCGCCAAACGGGTTGTAAATAAAGAAAATGATGATCGCGACCACAAAGAAAATCGGAAAGGCACCGGGCAATGATTGAAACCGCTGTTTCCATGTAAACCCACGCACCGGAGGCCCGAAATTCTTGAAGGTCAGCGCCAGCCCAACAACCAACATGCCATAAATCACCGCTGAAAAGGCACCGGGCAAAAACCCCGCCAACAACAGCGCACCCACGTCTTGCTCAACAATGATGGCGTAAATCACCAGAATGGCTGAGGGCGGAATAAGCGACGCCAACGTCCCCGCCGCCGCCACAACCCCCGCCGCAAAACGTTTGTCATAACCCTGCGCCAGCATTTCGGGGATGGCAATGCGCGCAAAAACCGCTGAGGTGGCAACGCTGGCGCCCGAAACCGCCGCAAACCCCGCCGTCGCAAAAACGGTTGATACAGCCAAGCCACCCGGCAGCCAGCCAACCCAGCGTTTGGCGGCCTCAAACAAGGCTTTGGTCAGGCCCGCGTAATAGGCCAGATAGCCAATAAGAATAAATGTCGGGATCAGCGACAGCGCCTGACTGGCGATTTTGGAATGGGGCACCTGCCCCGCTGTTTTTACCGCCACGGTCAGCGCCCATTTGAATTGTTCAGGGTCATAGCCCTTTTTGGCCCAGAATATCCAGATAAGCCCCGTAACCCCTGCCAGCGCCGCCGCAAAGGCCACCCGCATGCCGACAAATACAAAAAACAACATAATGCCGGTGACAGCCAAGCCAATATCGATGCTATCCATTACTGCTGCCCTCGTCAAAACCAGATACCGTCGCCGCCTCAGCCGCCGCCGCATCCGCCGCTGATTCAATCAACGGTACCGCGATGGGGCTTTGCACCCCCGAAATAATCGCACATCCATAAGCCCAAAGCTGCAATAACAGCCGCAGGCACATTACAAAAAACGCCACCGGAATAATCAGTTTCATCGGCCAAAGCGGTAAGCCGATATCAAGACTGGAATCGCGGCTCCAGCGTGGAGAAGCAAAATCAAACGCCCGAAGGAAATGTGAATACGTCCCCCAGACCAGCAAAATCATCACAATAAGCATCACAAATGTGGTCAAAAACTCTGCGCTCCATAACCAGCGTCCGCGCAACCGGCCAATCAGAATATCCATGCGGATATGCCCGCCCAGCCGTTGCGTATAAGAAATCCCGACAAAAGCAATCAGCGGCATTGCCTGTTCGATCCAGTCAACATATCCCGACAAGGGCCGGTTAAACATATTGCGTCCGCCCACCGAAACAACCGCCAGTATCATCAACGAAAACACAGCCAAGCCGCTGATCAGCGCAAACCCGGTTTCCAGTTTGAAAAGCCCGCGATCCGCGCGGCTTAACCAGCTGTCATCTTCCAGAATATTTGAATGTTCGCTCATGATTTCCCCACATATAATGCCGCCCTGAACAAGCCGGAGCGGGCAATCATTTTGGCTGCGTTAATTCGCAGCAAGCGTTGAGATCACCAGATCATACAG
>CAZSSS010000079.1:0-7181 GCA_964609255.1 uncultured Rhodobacterales bacterium | reverse complement strand
CCGACCGAAACCTCACCCTTGCCGGTAAGCTTTCCCCAGCCTTTAATATAATCGACTTTGTTTTTCTTGAACAAAAATTCAATGCCCGAAGTATTGCCATCAATCACTGATTGTTTGTATTCCATCATCTTGCCTAAATCGACCTTTGGCGCGCCGCCCATCAGGCCCATTTTTTCAAAATTGGTGTGGGCGTCGTGATAGGAATGAGAGGCGTGCAACAAGGCCTTGGACGGAATACACCCGACATTCAGACAGGTGCCGCCAAGCGCGCCGCGCCCCTCAATGCAGGCCGTTTTCAGGCCAAGCTGCGCGCAGCGAATGGCACAAACATAGCCCCCCGGGCCACCACCGATGATAATAACGTCATAATTTGCCATTGGGTTTTCCTTATGTCCATTTATCCGATTTTATAACACAACCTGCCCAAGTTTGGGCAAGTTTAAAGTAAAGCTGAGCCGCGTTTGCGGTGATTGTGTGATTGTCACAGGTATGATTTTTGCACCCAGCGCCGACAGCAATTCCACCAGCAATGCGTCGTTTGGCGTCTCTATCGATACCTCGCTGCGCACGCCAAAATCCGCCATTTTGGTCGCCGGATGCAGCGGCATTTTGGGCCATTGCATCAGCATCGGCGCGATGCCATCCAGCGGGATTTTGCCATCACTACGCACCGCAAACCGCCACGTCATATCGCCGCGCGTTTGGGTGGTGGGCTGGCCCAGATCAATGCCAAGGCTGTGCGCGATTTCAAGGTCTTTATCCAGATTATCCGAATTGCAAACCCACGCCAGCGGGCGGGGTTCACCGCTGAAATCACCCAACCCGAACCAACGCGATTGCGCGGGGTTTGGGGCTGCAGGGTTAACGGCGATCACCTCAAGAAATGTATCCAGCCCCGTGGCCATCACCAGATTATGGGTGCCCATATTGGGGTGCTCGCCGCCCACAGGCACAGTCAGGCCGGTATGTTTCTCAACATAATCGGCACCAGATTGGAGCGTGGTGCAGCCAATGGCGATGTGGTCAAAACGGGTCATCATTTAACCCTTCTAAACGATCAACTTCTTGCCAAAAGGCAACGCTTCTAAAGTATACCACAACCAATCCCAAGAAAGGTAGGCCAACAAAAAAAGCTAAAATCAACCAAACTATAGTTTTCGGGAAAAGTTCAACGAAACTATCTGTTGCGAACTGAAGAAAATAAATGATTCCAATCACGAAAACTAGGCGTTTAAAAGAGAATTGGTCGTTTCGTTCCTTCGTATATCGATCAGCCGGCCATCCACATAAAAGGAACAATGGAAATATGTAGCCAATAAACAACCATCCCCCCCATTTATCCCCGAATTTGGCACCGGCAAAATCTATCCCGAACGGCGCAACAATCAGAAAGAAAACAACGACTGGGAATAACAGAATTGCGCCAAGAAGGATGCGAATTTTGTCGCTGCGCCGTTTTTTCTTAAAATCGAACATAAGGCTTTGGAATCCCCGGTAGGGTGGGTGCTTGCACCCACCGTGTTTGAATGGTGCGTGGAGACCACGCACCCTACGATTACAAATCCATCAACAATCTTCTCGGATCCTCAAGCGCTTCTTTCACCCGCACCAGAAACGTCACAGCACCTTTGCCATCCACCACACGGTGGTCATAAGACAGCGCCAGATACATCATCGGACGGATCACAATTTCACCATTAACCACCACCGGACGGTCCTGAATTTTATGCATGCCCAAGATACCAGATTGCGGCGGGTTCAGAATGGGTGATGACATCAATGATCCATAAACCCCGCCATTGGAAATGGTGAACGAGCCGCCCATCATTTCAGCCATGCTGAGTTTGCCATCCCGCGCCCGACCGCCAAGTTCAGCGATCTTTTTCTCGATGTCAGCAAACGACATCTGGTCAGCATCACGAATAACCGGCACCACAAGGCCGGTTGGCGTGCCCGCCGCCACGCCCATATTGACATAGTTTTTATAGACAATATCAGTGCCGTCAATTTCGGCGTTTACCTCGGGAACCTCGTGCAGGGCGTGCACGCAAGCCTTGGTGAAAAACGACATGAACCCCAGTTTGACGCCGTGTTTTTTCAAGAACAGGTCTTTGTATTCGTTGCGTAAATCCATAATTGCAGTCATATCCACCTCGTTATAGGTGGTCAGCATGGCGGCGGTGTTTTGGGCCTCCTTCAGGCGGCGGGCGATGGTTTGGCGCAGGCGGGTCATTTTTACGCGTTCTTCACGGTTGGCGTTTTCTGTGGCAACAGGGGCAGGGGCTGCAACTGTTCCGCTGACATCTTGTTTCATCACCCGACCGTCGCGGCCTGTTCCGGTAACGCTTGCAGGGTCAATGCCCTTTTCCGCCATGATTTTCTTGGCTGAGGGCGCGTCCTCAATGTCTTTCGCTGCCGGTGCCGCAGCGGCCGGTGCAGGTTTTGTGGCAGGCGCGGGGGTTGGGGCCGCTGCTTTGGCTGCTGCGCCTTCGCCCTCGATAAGGGTGGCCAGCAGCGCGTCAACGCCAACGGTTTCGCCTTCGGCTGCGATGATCTCTCCCATTACGCCAGCAATCGGTGAGGGCACCTCAACCGTTACTTTGTCGGTTTCCAGCTCACACAGCATTTCATCAACCGCGACAGCATCGCCGGGGGCTTTGAACCAAGTGGCCACGGTGGCCTCGGTTACGGATTCGCCAAGGGTTGGCACACGAATATCGGTCATTGGTCTAGTCCTTTGTCAATCGTTAGCGCATCGTTCACAAGGTCAGATTGCTGTTGTTTATGTTGTTTCGCCAACCCTGTCGCAGGGGAGGCCGAGGCCGGACGGCCTGTATATCCGGGGCGTTTGCATTTCGCATCAATGCGCGACAGAACCCATTCGATATTGGGTTCTACAAATGTCCAACCGCCTTGGTTTTTGGGTTCTTCCTGACACCAGACGACATCAGCGTTTACAAACCGTTTCAGCTCCTTAACCATTGAAATTGCCGGAAACGGGTAAAATTGCTCAAGCCGCATCAGGTAAACATCGGTTAATTCGCGCGCATCGCGCTCAGCCAGCAGGTCATAATAAACTTTGCCTGAGCAAATTACCACGCGCCGGATGTCTTTGTCTTTGGCCAGTTTGGTGTCGGAATGGCCCTTTTGGGCGTCATCCCAAAGAACACGGTGAAAGCTGGAGCCTTCGGCCAGACCGTCCATATCCGATACCGCCAGTTTGTGGCGCAACAGCGATTTTGGCGTCATCAGCACCAGCGGTTTGCGGAACGTCCGGTGCATTTGGCGGCGCAGAATATGGAAATAATTCGCCGGAGTGGTGCAATTCGCCACAATCCAGTTTTCCTCGCCACACATTTGCAAGAACCGCTCCAAACGCGCAGAACTGTGTTCAGGCCCTTGGCCCTCATAACCATGGGGCAGCAGCATCACCAGGCCCGACATGCGCAGCCATTTGCGTTCCCCGCTGGAAATAAACTGGTCAATCATGATTTGCGCGCCATTGGCAAAATCGCCAAATTGCGCTTCCCACAGGGTCAGCGTGTCAGGTTCGGCCAGCGTATAGCCATATTCAAAACCAAGCACCGCATATTCCGAGAGCATCGAATCGATGACCTCATATGGGGCTTGTCCGGCTTGAATATGGTTAAGCGGCAAATACCGTTGTTCGGTTTCCTGATCAATGATGCCCGAATGGCGCTGTGAAAACGTGCCGCGCGTGCAATCCTGCCCTGACAGGCGCACCGGATGGCCTTCTTGAAGAAGGGTGCCAAAGGCCAGCGCCTCAGCGGTGGCCCAGTCAATGCCGGTGCCGGTTTCGATGATCTTTTTCTTGTTGTCCAGCAGCCGCGCCACAGTTTTATGGGGTTTATAGCCATCGGGCAAACGGTGCAGCGCTGCGCCGACTTCTTTGAGGCGGGTAATATCCACCGCGGTTTGCCCGCGCTGATAATCATCAGTTTTGCGGCGCATGTTGGACCAACGCCCGTCAAGCCAGTCGGCTTTGTTGGGTTTGTAATTGGTGCCAATTTCAAATTCATCTGCCAAAAACGCCTGAAATTTGGTTTTGATATCGTCGATCTCACCCTCGGGCAGCAATCCATCGCGGATCAAGCGTTCCGTATAAAGCTGCAACGTGGTTTTTTGCTTTTTGATCGCGGTATACATTTGCGGCTGGGTGAACATCGGTTCATCCCCTTCATTATGGCCAAAGCGGCGATAACAAAAGATATCCAGCACCACGTCTTTGTGGAATTTCTGGCGAAATTCGGTGGCAACCTTGGCGGCATGAACCACGGCCTCGGGATCATCGCCGTTTACGTGGAAAATAGGGGCCTCAACCATTAACGCGATATCGGTTGGATAAGGGCTGGAGCGCGAATTATGCGGCGAGGTGGTAAAGCCGATCTGGTTATTCACGATAATATGCATCGTGCCGCCGGTTTTGTGGCCGCGCAGGCCCGACAGGCCAAAACATTCAGCAATCACGCCTTGACCGGCAAATGCGGCGTCACCATGCAGCAATATTGGCATCACTGTTGTGCGGTCTTCATCATGGCGCTGTTCTTGCTTGGCGCGGGCTTTGCCCAAAACCACCGGATTCACCGCCTCAAGATGTGAGGGGTTGGCCGTTAGCGACAGATGCACGGTGTTGCCGTCAAATTCACGATCCGAGCTGGCACCAAGATGGTATTTCACATCGCCAGAGCCTTCAACACTGTCGGGTTTGCTGGACCCGCCCTGAAATTCGTTGAAAATGGCGCGATACGGTTTGCCCATAACATTGGCCAACACCGAAAGCCGCCCGCGATGCGGCATGCCGATGATAATTTCCTCAACCCCCAGATTGCCGCCGCGTTTGATGATCTGTTCCATCGCCGGAATCAGGCTTTCAGCGCCATCAAGGCCAAACCGTTTGGTGCCCATGTATTTGACATGCAGGTATTTCTCAAAACCCTCAGCCTCAACCAGTTTGTTCAGAATTGCCTTGCGCCCCTCATGGGTAAAGGCGATTTCTTTGCCAAAACCCTCAATGCGTTCTTTCAGCCAGCCAGCTTCCTCAGCGTTGGCGATATGCATGTATTGCAGGGCAAATGTGCCGCAATAGGTGCGTTTGACGATATCAACAATTTCGCGCATTGAGGCGGTCTGCATACCCAACACATTATCGAGGAAAATCGGCCGGTCCATATCGGCCTCGGTAAAGCCGTATGATTTTGGGTCAAGTTCGGGGTGCGGTTTGGGCGGGTCAATGCGCAGCGGGTCAAGATCAGCCGCCAGATGGCCGCGAATACGATAAGCCCGGATCAGCATCAAGGCGCGCAGGCTGTCCAGCACTGCTTGTTTCACGCCCGCCTCGGATAGTTCAACACCGGCCTTGCCTGCCTGCGCCTTGACCTTGCCAGCAATTTTTTCCGGGTCATTGGCCCATTGACCATCAAGCGCGGCGGTCAGGTCATCATGGGGTATTTCCGGCCAATCGGAACGCGCCCAGCTTGGCCCGGCGGCCTCAGCTTTGGCGGCTAAGCTATCTTCGTTTAGCGTGGCAAAATAGCTTTGCCAACTGGCGTCAACGCTGTCAGGGTTTTGCGCGTAACGCGCCTGAAGCTGCTCCACATATTCAAGGTTATGGCCTTGCAGAAATGATTCCGCGTGGAACTGGTTATTGGTTGGTTGTTCGGTCATTGGGGGACCTCGTTTTGGTTAGGGGAAATCTGGGGATGGTGTTGGGGTGATCGGTTCATGACGGTCGCTCCGCATAATGGCAAAACTCAAACAACCAAGCAGAGCGTTTGCGCACAATATCAATGCATTCCTGATCAAAATAATCAGCCACAGCATAGTCTTTGCGCGATTCTGCCGTTGATTTTTTGTGCGGCATTGCGTTGATATTTACGGCAACCCCAAGGTCGTGCGCCACAAGGGACAGATCATCCAGCAAATGTTCAAACCGCACCACGCGGTTGATGATGAACTTTCCGTCGATAATCACGTTCTTGCGGTCGGTTTTCCATTTTTTACTGCGGATAAAGTCCTGAAAACCATGCCGAAGATCCGCAAAATTTTTGGCGGCCAGCACGGTTTTGGGGTTTTCCCAGTGAAAGGTTGAAACACATCTGTCAAACGGGTCTCGCACCGTGGTGAATTTGGTATATTTATCAAACCTGATAGCGCCCAGATCATTGCGCACGTCTTCAGCCGATTTATGATTAACCCACATGCCCTTTTCCAACGCAGGTTGCTTGGGAATTTCATGCGGCCAGACCCGGCTGCCGATCACGCCGTGTTTGGACATACGCGTTGGCGTTTTTTCAACGGCGACATGGCCCTTGGCTGCGCAGGCATGCTCCAACGCCATCTCAACACTGGTGCCCGCAGTTTTGCTGGTTTTCAGAAAGATGAACCGATGGGGATGGCTGACAAGGACCATTATGCACCCCCCTGCGGGTTGGGGCCATATTTGTTGGGACCGGGTTGGGAGGGCAAGATCATTTGGCCAAATAGCGGAATGCCGGTTACCAGCCCCATGAGCAAAAAATAAATCACAGATGCAGGGATAGCCAAAGCTAAAATAATCCCCAAAAATGCCGCTATTGCAGGCGATATTAAAAGCAAATCGAGTATGCCGCCAACAAGCCATCTCGGCTCAGCGAAAATCAACCACAAGGCCAATGACAAACCGATCAACGCGCCAAGTGGCGTGTCTACAAGGTTCCTGTGCTGGCCGGTATCCTGAAGGCGCCGGATGGTGACGGATACTAGAGGTAAAAGAAAAAGCTCCGACAACAGAATTTGGGTTGGGTGGCTTAACCCGGGCTGCCAACGGATCAAGATGTTATAGGCGATTATTGGCAATGCTAAACCGACAGGTAAAAACCACCAATATTCTGACCGTTGTGCACGGCCCGACGTGCTTATCGATTTCCATAAACAGGTTGTAATGGAGTGCCGCGCGGTCATTGGATAACCTCAGTCAAATCATGACCAGATTTTGAAGGCCGTGTCATTACAACCACCAAAATCAACGCGCCTATGGTTATTGACAGGGCCCCAACGGGTGTAAACCAGGTTTGCCCAGTTATATTAGCGGGAACATCTGCAATATTCATAAGGCCAAGGCCGAAAAAAATGCCGCCGAACCCCCAGCCCGCCCATGATTTAGACAGGTTTGCGTCCACGGC
>CAZSSS010000078.1:0-7182 GCA_964609255.1 uncultured Rhodobacterales bacterium | reverse complement strand
ATGTCTGTGGCGGGGGCGTATTGGCGCGGTGATAGTAACCGCAAAATGCTGCAACGCATTTACGGCGTGGCCTTTCGCAACAAGGTTGACCTAAAAGCCCACCTTCATATGTTGGAGCAGGCCGAGGCCCGCGACCATCGCAAACTTGGCCGCGAAATGGACCTGTTCCATTTGCAAGAAGAAGCCCCCGGTATGGTGTTCTGGCACCCCAATGGCTGGCAGCTTTATCGCACCTTACAAGACTATATGCGCCGCCGCCAAACCGATGATGGATACCTTGAGATCAACACCCCGATGGTGGTGGATCGCAAATTATGGGAGGCCTCGGGGCATTGGGAAAAATACCGCGAAAACATGTTCACGACTGAAATTGACGATGAACACGCCAATGACAAACGCACCAATGCGCTTAAGCCAATGAACTGCCCCTGCCATGTGCAGGTGTATAATCAAGGCTTGAAAAGCTATCGCGACCTGCCCCTGCGGCTGGCGGAATTTGGCTCTTGCCACCGTTATGAAAGCTCGGGGTCCATGCATGGGCTGATGCGGGTGCGCGGTTTTACCCAAGATGATGCGCATATTTTTTGCACCCGTGATCAGATCGCCTCGGAAACCAAAAAGTTTATTGAGTTGCTGACACGGGTTTACCAAGACCTCGGCTTTGCTGATTTCAAGATCATGTTTTCCACCCGCCCCGAGGTTCGCGCGGGTTCGGATGATGTCTGGGACCAAGCCGAAGAAGCCCTTGAAAACGCGATCAAAGCTCTTGGCCACCCTTATGAAATTGACCCCGGTGAGGGCGCCTTTTACGGCCCCAAACTGGATTTCAAACTGACAGACGCGATTGGCCGCGAATGGCAGCTTGGCACGCTTCAGGCTGATTTTGTGCTGCCTGAGCGGCTGGAAGCCAGCTATATCGGCGAGGACAGCCACAAGCACACACCGGTGATGCTGCACCGCGCCACGCTTGGCAGCTTTGAACGCTTTCTGGGCATTCTGATCGAAAACTACGCTGGTAAATTTCCGCTCTGGCTGGCCCCGCGGCAAGTGGTTGTGGCGGCAATTGTGTCGGATGCTGATGACTGGGTGCTGGAGGTTGTCTCCAGGCTCAAGGCCCGCGGTATCCGCGCTGAGGCCGACGTGCGAAACGAGAAAATCAACTACAAAGTGCGGGAGCATTCCTTGGGCAAAGTGCCAGTTATTCTGGCCGTAGGCATGCGCGAGGTTGAGGAGAAATCAGTATCCATGCGCCGCCTTGGCTCCAAAGGTTCCACGGTGCATAACATTGACGAAATTGTTGAATTGCTGGTGGATGAAGCAACACCGCCCGACCTGCGCGATCACTAAAGCCAAACCCGCTAACTTCTTTGTTTTAAAATACTCCCGAAGGGAGGCGCCGAGCACCGCGAGGCCATGCCCAAAGGGAGGGGCCGTATTGCGCAAGCAATGCGCGCGCCGGACTGCGGGAGCCCCCCTTTAACCCAAAGGAGCTTCCGCCATTTTTGTCTGATCTTTCAGATCAACAAATAAAATGTCGGTCATGGCCTCGCTGCGCTCGGTGGGAAAACAACTGGCCCTGCATATAAAAACGCCGCCGGAGTGGACCGGCGGCGTGTGTTCAGAACTGGTCTGACGATTACTCAGCCGACAGGCTGGCAATATAGGCAACAACGTCCTCTGGGTTTGCGCGATGCTTAAACGTCATTTTAGCGCGCGCAGAGCTGTCATCAAGGAATGCCCGCAAGAAAGCGGTAGGATCAGTGATATATTCTGCCATATTGATCTCGTCCCAAACTAGGCCGTTTTCACCGGCTTTGATGATATCATCACCATAACGAAATCCGTCAACTGTGCCAGCGGTGTTCCCGATCATGCCAAACAGATTCGGACCCGTGCGGCCACCGCGCACAATGGTCTCGTCACCATTGGCTATGGCGTGGCAAGACTTGCACCGGCCAAAATCGGATTCCCCGGCAACCGCGTCACCGGTAGATGCCAGTGCAGCTTGTTCGGCAGCCGCGGCAGCTTCAGCCTCAGCGGCGGCAGCGGCTTCAGCAGCGGCTTGTTCTGCAGCGGCAGCAGCTTCGGCTTCAGCGGCGGCAGCAGCCTCAGCGGCAGCTTGTTCTGCGGCAGCCTCAGCGGCAGCTTGCTCCGCAGCGGCGGCGGCAGCGGCCTCAGCAGCTGCGGCTTGTTCTTCAGCAGTGGTTTCGGTCTCAGCGGCAGCCGCATCAGTGGCGGCTTGTTCGGCAGCAGCAGCTTCGGCCTCAGCTGCGGCTTGTTCTGCGGCGGCGGCCTCAGCAGCTGCATCTGCAGCGGCTTGGTCTGCAGCGGCAGCGGCCTCAGCGGCAGCATCTGCGGCTGCAGCGGCCTCAGCGGCAGCCTCAGCGGCGGCTTGTTCTGCGGCGGCGGCGGCTTCAGCAGCAGCCTCAGCAGCGGCTTGTTCTGCAGCGGCGGCGGCATCAGCGGCGGCTTGTTCCACAGCGGCTGCAGCTTCGACAGCGGCGGCTTTTGTGTTTTGTGAATCGACGTATTTATATCCGCCAAATGCAACCGCAGCAGCTATAATAATAGCTGCAAACATTTTTGTTCCACTACCGGATTTTGTTTCGTTCTCGACACTCATTTGGCATTCCTTTCGCCTTAAGTATTCAAATATTTTAATACAGTCTCAATTTTGACCAAAACCGCGACCGCCTGAAGAATAAGTCGGTTTTGCCGCTTTGCAGCAAGAATTGCAAGCATGCTAGCCAAAGCAATAGAGAAATGTTGTGTTTTACCCATCGCATTGCAACATTTTTTAACATTTTACAAAAAATAGGCCGTAATTGCCAAGAAAACACCCTGCATCGCGGATGGCGAAATTTGGCTGCAAGGTCAAAATTAATGAGTAGTTGTGCATTTAAACCGATAGAGGGTCGCCGTCCGTGCAAAGATCATCCTTCGCTTAATGCACCAGATCACTGATCCGCAGTTTTGGCGCCATTCAGGTTATCTCTTTTTCGTCACAGGTTTCACTGTAGCCGCCTTTGCCGCCACCTGAATTTGCGTCACTGTCGGATACGGAATATCGATGCCAGCCTTGTCAAATTGTTCTTTAATCTCGCGGATCATCGCGTGGCGCATTTCCCAAAAATCTTCCTTCATTGCCCAGACCCGCATCGAAAAATCAACCGAGCTGTCGCCAAGATTGGTAACCTTAACAAACGGCTCAGGGTCAGCCAAAGCACGATCATCTACTTTGATTATTTTCAGCAAAACCGCCTCGGCTTTTTTCAGGTCCGCGTCATACGAAACCCCAACCGTCAGGTCGCTGCGGCGTTTGTCATAGAACGAATAATTCACAATACTGGACGCCCAGATATCGCCATTTGGCACCGTAACCTGCACGTTATCCGATGTTGCCAGCTCTGTTGTGAAAAGATTAATCGCCTTGACCGTGCCGGAATGCCCCGCCACATCAACAAAATCATCCATTTTGAACGGGCGAAACCCCAGCAACATAACCCCCGCCGCCAGATTGGAAAGTGTGCCTTGCAGCGCCAACCCGATCGCCAGCCCCGCCGCACCCAGCAGCGCCACAAGTGACGTAGTTTGAATGCCAAACCGCGATAAAACAAAGGTCAGCGCAATGGCCAGGATTGCATAACGCGCCAGGCTGGCAAGGAAAATAAACAGCGTATCGTCCAGTTCCTCGTATTTCAGCCCCAGCCAGACAATGCGTTTTTTGGCCAATCCAGACAGCCACAGCGCCCCGGCAAATATCGCCACCGCAATCAAAACATTCATCCCAAGTTCAATATACCATTCCATGTTACGCTCCAACTTTTCCTTGATTAACGCCAATTTGCCCACGATGCAGCAACAGATGGTCCAGTATCACACAAGCCATCATCGCCTCGCCAACCGGCACCGCGCGGATGCCCACGCAGGGGTCGTGGCGGCCCTTGGTAATGATATCGACCTCCTCGCCCGATTTGGTGATCGTGCGGCGGGTTTTCAAAATGCTGGAGGTCGGTTTGACCGCAAAACGACAGATAATATCCTGCCCCGTGCTGATACCCCCCAGAATGCCGCCCGCATGATTACTGGTGAATTCCGGCCCGTTTGGCCCCATGATCATCTCGTCAGCGTTTTCTTCGCCCGTCAGCATTGCCGCTGACATGCCCGCGCCGATTTCCACGGCTTTTACCGCGTTAATTGACATCATCGCGGTGGCGATATCTGTATCCAGCTTGGCATAAACCGGCGCGCCCAGCCCTGCGGGAACACCGCTGGCCACCACCTCGATTATGGCACCAACAGAGTTACCGGATTTGCGCAAATCATCCAGATATCCCGCCCATATCTCGGCCGCCTGCGCATCCGGTGTCCAAAACGGGTTTTGGTCAATTTGCGCCATATCGATATTATCGCGATCAATTTTATGCGGCCCCATCTGCACCATATATGCCTTAATCGATACCCCGCCGAAAACGCTGTCGATGGCGGCGCGCGCCAGCCCGCCGGCGGCAACACGCGCTGCCGTTTCGCGCGCGCTTGATCGCCCGCCGCCCCGCGGATCACGGTTGCCATATTTCAGGAAATACGAATAATCCGCATGGCCGGGGCGGAATTTTTCGGCAATATCGCCATAATCCTTGGAGCGCTGATCAACGTTTTTGATCATCAACTGCACCGGCGTTCCGGTTGTTTTGCCCTGATAAACCCCCGACAGGATTTCAACTTGGTCGGGTTCTTGCCGTTGTGTGGTATATTTATTTTGGCCGGGTTTGCGCATATCCAGCCAGTGTTGCAGCATGGCCGCATCAACCGGCACGTTTGGCGGGCAGCCATCCAATGTGGCACCCAAGGCTGGCCCGTGGCTCTCGCCCCAAGTGGTGACCTTGAACAAATGGCCAAATGAATTCATCGACATGGAAATCTCCCTTCTCGAACCAATACCGCAACCTGCCGCTGGGCAAAACCCCTATTTGATGGGTTTTGGTTTGATCGATGGTCCGGTATCTGGCCGAGGATTGCTGGTGCGCAGCACCGGGTTTGTGCCCGATGTGTTGGCGCGGGTCTCTCGCCAAACGATAAAAATGCCGCTGCCGATAATAACAAGCGCGCCAATGGCGACCCATTTATCCGGAATCTCGTTGAAAAACAGCACCCCAAACAGGGTTGCCCACAGGATTTGAGTATATTGCACCGGCGCAATCATCGCAACCGAGGGGGCAACACGATAGGCCGCAATTATTGAAACCTGCGCCCCGACCGCGATTAGCCCCACCAGCGCCATGGCCCCCAAATCCGGCAGAGCCACGGGTTTATAAACATAGGGCATCAGCATCGCCATAACGATAATACTGGAGATCATCGGAATAAGGATCAACACCGCACTGCGCTCCTCAGAGCCTATTTTGCGAATAATAATGCTGGTAAATGCGCTGGTAAATGCCGCAATTATGGCAGCAAGATGCCCAAACGACATTTCCGCATTTCCCGGTCGCAACACCACCAGCACCCCGATAAACCCGACAATAATCGCCAACCAGCGCGGCAAGCGGACCACCTCACCCAACAGCGGCACCGAAAGCGCGGTGATCAGCAAGGGTGTGATGAAAAGCAGCGCATAAACCTCGGTCATCGGCAGCACTGTAAACGCATAAAACGCGCTCGACATCCCAATGATAGACATCAAGGAACGCAGCATCAGCAGCCACGGATGGCGCGGGCGATAATTATCAAGATCTCGGTCCAGCATCATCATTACGGTCAAGGGAATAAAGGCAAAAAGCGACGCAAACAGGATGATCTGGAAAACCGAATATTGCGCCCCGATGTATTTTATCACCGCATCATGGCTTGAGAAAAAGCCAAAGGCCAAGATCGAAAAAATATAGCCGCGTGTGGTGTTTGAGAATCCCATAAGGGTGCTTTCTGGCTGAAATGAATAGACCACCTCTATCACAGGTTTAGCCACTTGCAATACTGGAATGCACCGCTATGCTCCGGCTTACCTCGGGGAGGCCGCAAGGCCTGAGACGCATAACGCAAACCCGTAGAACCTGAACCGGATTATGCCGGCGTAGGGAAGGTGCATCGGGTTTACCCCCTTCATCTGACAGACGCCGCAGTCAAATGGAGAAATATTATGAAAATCCTGACCACTGCGGCCCTTTTGACCCTTGCGGGGGCCAGTTGGGCACAGACAAATACCCTAACCGTTTATACCTATGACAGCTTTGTCACCGATTGGGGCCCCGGCCCCGCGATCAAAGCCGCATTTGAAGAAACATGCGATTGCACGTTGGAATTTGTGCCCGCTGGCGATGGCGCGGCGCTTTTGGCGCGGGTCTGGCTGGAGGGCGCGCGCACTGACGCTGATGTCGTTCTTGGCCTAGATAACAGCCTGATGGAACCGGCCCGCGACACTGGCCTGTTCGCCCCGCATGCAGGCATTCCAGCAGGGCTGACCCTGCCCGTTGCATGGGATGACGATATTTTTCTGCCCTATGACTGGGGTTATCTAGCGTTTGTTTATGACAATACCAGCAGCATTGATGTGCCAGCCAATTTTGAAGAACTGGCCGCATCGGATATCAGCATTATCATCCAGGATCCGCGTTCATCTACCCCGGGTTTGGGGCTGATGTTTTGGGTCAAGGCGGCTTATGGCACGGATGCTGGCACAATCTGGGAAGGCTTGTCTGACAATATCGTTACGGTCACCAAAGGCTGGTCCGAGGCCTATGGCATGTTTCTGGAAGGAGAGGCCGATATGGTGCTGTCCTACACCACCTCCCCCGCTTATCACCTGATTGCCGAAGGTGACCCGACCAAATCAGCGGCTGAATTTACCGAAGGGCATTTCATGCAAATCGAGGTGGCCGCCAAGCTGAAAAACACAGACCAAAACGACCTTGCTGATGCGTTTTTGGCTTTCATGACCGATGAGGCCTTTCAATCCGCCATTCCACAAACCAACTGGATGTATCCGGTAACCGCAACAGCGCTTCCCGATGGTTTTGAAACCCTGATCCAGCCAAATCCGGTAACATTGGAGCCGCTGACGGTGGATTATCGCAAAGCAGCGATGGACGAATGGCTCGCCGCGCTCAGCCAATAAACAAAGGGCTTGCCCTTGCTGGCAGCATCGCGGTTTTAACCGTGGCGCTGCTGGTTTTGCTGCCGGTGGCG
>CAZSSS010000077.1:0-7298 GCA_964609255.1 uncultured Rhodobacterales bacterium | reverse complement strand
AAATCCACCACCCTGCCCTGCCCATCGGTCAGGCGGCCATCATCCAGCACTTGCAACAGCACGTTGAACACATCGGGGTGGGCCTTTTCGACCTCGTCAAACAGAATGACTTGGTATGGTTTGCGCCGCACCGCTTCGGTCAGCGCGCCGCCCTCATCATAACCGACATAGCCCGGAGGCGCTCCGATAAGGCGCGCCACGGAATGTTTCTCCATATATTCCGACATATCAACCCGCACCATCGCGTTGTCATCGTCAAACAAGAAATTGGCCAAGGCTTTGGTCAGCTCGGTTTTACCAACCCCCGTTGGCCCAAGAAACAAAAACGAGCCCTGCGGGCGGTTCGGGTCCGACAGACCAGCCCGGGCGCGGCGCACCGCGTTGGACACCGCCACCACAGCGGCCCGCTGGCCAATGACCCGTTTGCCGATCTCGTCTTCCATGCGCAGCAGCTTGTCGCGCTCACCCTCCAGCATTTTATCAACCGGAATGCCGGTCCAGCGTTCAACCACGCCAGCGATATGTTCAGGCAGCACCGCTTCTTCGACCATCAGATCGCCTTTTTCGGCTTCTTCTGCCGCCACTAACTGCTCCTCAAGTTTTGGAATAACGCCGTAAGACAGTTCACCGGCTTTGCCCAGATCGCCCTCACGCTTGGCTTGATCCAGCCGTGCGCGGGCTTGGTCCAAGGCCTCCTTGATATCTCGCGCACCGGCCAGTTTTTCACGTTCGGCCTGCCAACGGGCGGTTAGTTCGCTGGACTGGTCCTGCAAATTGGTCAGCTCTTTTTCAAGCATCTTGAGACGGTCCTTGCTGGCGCTGTCTTTTTCCTTTTTCAACGCCTCGGCCTCGATTTGTTTTTGCAACAATTCGCGATCGATACGATCCAGTTCTTCGGGTTTGCTGTCAGCCTCCATGCGCAAGCGGCTGGCGGCTTCGTCCATTAGATCAATGGCTTTGTCAGGCAAAAACCGGTCGGTGATGTAACGATCCGAAAGCGTAGCCGCCGCGACCAATGACGCATCGCTGATGCGAATGCCGTGATGCACCTCGTATTTTTCCTTGATGCCGCGCAGAATGGAAATGGTGTCCTCAACGCTGGGTTCCTCAACCAAAACTGGCTGGAAACGCCGCGCCAACGCGGCATCTTTTTCCACATGTTTGCGGTATTCATCCAAAGTGGTCGCGCCAACACAGTGCAATTCGCCCCGCGCAAGTGCGGGTTTCAACAGGTTGGAAGCATCCATCGCCCCGTCAGATTTGCCCGCGCCAACAAGCGTGTGCATTTCGTCAATAAACAGAATGATTTCGCCCGCGGCATCGGTGACCTCGTTCAAGACCGCTTTCAGGCGTTCCTCAAATTCACCGCGATATTTGGCACCGGCAATCAACGCGCCCATGTCCAACGCCATCAGTTTTTTGTTGGCAATGGAATCGGGCACATCACCGTTGACAATGCGCAGGGCCAGCCCCTCAGCGATGGCGGTTTTGCCCACGCCCGGTTCACCGATCAGCACCGGATTATTTTTGGTGCGGCGTGACAGCACCTGCATGGTGCGGCGGATTTCCTCATCGCGGCCAATGATCGGGTCAATCTTGCCGTCGCGGGCTTTTTGGGTCAAATCCTCAGCGTATTTTTTCAGCGCGTCATAGCTGTCTTCAGCGCTGGCGCTGTCAGCCGTGCGACCTTTGCGGATGTCATTGATCGCCTCGTTCAGCCCCTGCGCGGTGACGCCAGCCGCCTTTAACGCATCGGCGGCTTTGGATTTCACAATTGCTAGCGCGGTCAACAACCGTTCAACGGTGACAAAGCTGTCACCGGCTTTTTCGGACAGCTTTTCAGCCTCGATCAATACCTTGTTTGTCTGGCCATCCAGAAACAACTGCCCATCGCCCGAGACCTTGGGCAGCTTATCCACCGCCGCGGTAACATCGGCATAGGCGCGCACCGAATCCCCACCCGAGGCGTTAATCAGATTGCCCGCCAGCCCCTGATCGTCGTCCAGCAAAGCCTTTAGCAAATGTTCGGGTAAAAACCGTTGATGCTCTTCGCGTTGTGCGATGGTTTGGGCCGCTTGCACAAAACCGCGCGATCTCTCGGTGAATTTCTCAAAATTCATGTCTTTCTCCTTTTTAAGCATCCATGCAACCAGCGCCCAAATGGCACGCCAAACATGGCCTTGATCATTGAGTTACCCAATGTGGCATAACCCTTTACGTATTAAATGGTTGTTTTTGGTCGGGATGCAAGGCCTTGGAATTGCACAAGTTACGGTTTCTGTTATGCTTATAAAAAGATGGAGAACAAAATGAGAAGTCTAGAAAAAATCCGCGCCAAAACCCCCAAATCTGAGATTTACCGCGGGCAGGTTCAACATATCATGTTGGCGATTCTGTTAAGCGCGGGTGCCCTGTCGTTGCTTAAGGGCGAGGGGGCGTTTTTCTGGGTAAAACTGGCGATTGGCTTGGCGATTTTGCATCAAGTCCTTGTCGCCATTGTGTTTCGCCTGCAACTGCATCTGAACCTGATGGTGCGTTACTTTGGCGACAAAGCGCTTAATATTTGGGGCATGGTGTTCTTGCCGCTTTTGGGGGTGCGCCCTGTTTTATTGATCATTGTGGGGCTGCTCGATTATGGCTCACTGACCGGGGGGGGGCGGTTTTTACAACTGGTTTTTGGCGTGGCGCTGATTGTTCCAGCCGCTTGGACAATGCATTCGGTATTAACCTATTTTTCCATCAACCGTGCCTTGGGAGGCGACCATTTTTATGACAAATACCTGAATATGCCGATGGTCAACCAAGGCGCATTCAAATATTTTCCCAATGCGATGTATAGCGTGGTTTTCTCAGGTTTCTGGGGCATTGCGCTGGTGCTTGGGTCATGGAACGCGCTGGTTCTGGCGTTGTTTTACCACAGCTATATCTGGGTGCATATGTATTGCACCGAAGACCCCGATATGCGGATCCTTTATGCGGATAGCCCTTCAGCGATCAATGACATAATAGAGGCCGAAATCATTCCAGAGCCGGAGCCAAAAGATGAAAAAGCCTGACGACCGCCTGATCGTTGCCCTTGATGTGCCCAACGCGTTGGCGGGCCTGCGTTTGGTTGAACAACTGGATGATACTGTCGGGTTTTACAAAATCGGGCTGGGAATGCTGACCGGCGGCGGGCTGGCACTGGCGAATGAGCTTAAGGAAAAAGGCAAACGGGTTTTTCTGGATATGAAACTGTTTGATATCCCCGCCACGATTGAAAAAGCGGTGTCTGGCTTGGCCCAGTTTGATCTGGATTTCCTGACGGTGCATGGCGACCCGCATGTGGTGCGCGCGGCGGTGACTGGGCGCGGGGATAGTGAAACAAAAATACTGGCGGTTACTATTCTGACGTCACTGGAACGCAGCGACCTTGATTTATCCTTGATGCAGGCTGGTGCTGTGCATGAATTGGTGCTGGAACGCGCACGGCTCGCGTTTTTGGCGGGGGCTGACGGGGTGATTGCCTCTGCGCAGGAGGCCGCGCTTATTCGTGCTTTGCCAGAATCCAACGGTAAAATGATTGTCACCCCCGGGGTGCGAATGGTTGATAATGACAAAGGTGACCAAAAACGCATCGCCACCCCCGCACAAGCCATCGCTGAGGGCGCTGACCATATTGTGGTTGGCCGCCCCATTTGGCAGGCCGACAACCCGCGCGCAGCCGCACAAAGCATTTTGGCGGATATGCAAAAGGCACGCGGCATTAATACACGATTTCACGGTTAGACCAACTTGTGAACAAACGGGTTTTGTGGCATTATTTGTGAATCATGTCTCAGCCTCTGCCAGCCCTTTGCCGCGATTGTATCACCGGATTTTCCGGCACTGGCCGCTGCCCGAATTGCGGCTCTCCGCGGGTATTCCGGCACGCTGAACTTTGGCAATTATCCATCGCCCATATGGATTGTGATGCGTTTTATGCCAGCGTCGAAAAACGCGATAACCCCGATTTGCGCGACAAACCCCTGATTGTTGGCGGCGGCCGGCGCGGGGTTGTCACCACCGCGTGTTACATTGCCCGCATCAAAGGCGTGCGGTCGGCCATGCCGATGTTTCAGGCACGCAAACTGTGCCCCGAGGCCGAAATTGTCCCGCCGCGCATGTCGGTTTATGTTGAGGTTTCCAAACAAATTCGCACGCTGATGAATGAATTAACCCCCGTTGTGGAACCCTTGTCGCTGGATGAGGCCTTTTTGGACCTGACCGGAACAACCCGTTTACATAACGAGCCGCCAGCCGCGCAAATGGCAAGGTTGGTCAAGCGAATGGAGGATGATATCGGCATCACCGGGTCTTTTGGCCTGTCTCACAATAAATTTCTGGCAAAAATTGCATCAGACCTTGATAAGCCGCGCGGCATGTCCCTGATCGGCAAGGCGGAAACCGAAAGCTTTTTGAAAGAAAAACCAGTGGGCGTTATTTGGGGGGTCGGGCCTGCGTTTCGGAAAACTTTGGCACGGGACGGCATTCGTTCCATCGGCGATATTCTACGGTATGAGCAAGACGATCTTGGCAAAAAATACGGTGATATGGGTTTACGGCTTTGGCATTTGGCCCGCGGCATCGACTATCGAAAGATCAATAATTCCCGACGTATGAAAAGCATTTCAAACGAGACTACTTTTTATGAGGACACCGGAGACGCCGCAGTTCTGGACCGCTATATCTGGCGTTTGGCGGTCAAGGTTACCGATCGAGCCAAAGCCTCGGGTATCGCGGGAACTATTGTCACCCTGAAACTTAAAAAGTCCAATTTCCAGCAATTGACCCGCCGCGTTACCCTGCCTTCACCAACACAACTTGCGGATACGTTGTATTTGCAGGCTTCGAGATTGCTCAAAAAAGATCTGCCGCAAGGCCCGTTTCGTCTTATTGGCGTTGGGCTGTCGGGCATCGCACCTGCCAATAGCAGCGACGCAATCCCCGATTTACTTGATCATACCGCGCCAATACGCAGCGCAGCTGAGGCCGCGACTGATAAAATTCGCCAGAAATATGGCAGCAATGCAATATCAAAAGGTCGCGCGCTCAAATAACCTGAATAAACCAGTTGACTTTATTGCACCGCACAATATATTCAAGTAATGTAATGTTTATTACATGTCCGCCACGGCGGATACCTTCCCTAGACTTGGGCCGTGCGCTGCGCACGGCCTTTTTTTATTCAGCCGCTATTTTTTGCACCCTAGGGCCAAGAACAGCAATATTTTCTATTACTTTGATGATGCGCATCCGAAACCTGTCAAAATCAGGCAACGGGCATATTTTTTGCTCGTCCATGTAAAGGCTGCGGTCAATTTCAATTTGAATTGCATGGATATGGTTCTTAGGCTGCCCGTAATGCTGCGTAATATACCCCCCCGCAAATGGCACATTTCGCACAACGTTAAAACCTTCTGCCTGAAAAGCAGATTCAACCCCGTCGGCAACCCAGCGGTCGCAGGACAGACCAAACCGGTCCCCCAGAATAATTTCCGGTAATTGATCCGATGATTTTATGTTTGATTTTACCGCGTTATGGGGCATGGAATGAAAATCAAACAAAACGCATATGCCAAACCTTTGTTTTTGTTCCAAAATCAATTGCGCAAGGGTGTTGTGAAACGGATGGTAATGCTGCAAAAGCCGCTGCTGCGCGGCATTAAGGGTAATTTTTCCACGGTGGATTTTCATCCCATCCGCGACAACCCGTGGTAAAACACCCAGCCCAACGGCAACCCTTTGATTAAGCTTTCGGCGCGGCAGCCCGCAAATAAGGGCCGGGTCCAAATCGGAGGCTGACCGGTTTAGATCAATATAGGCCCGGGAAAAATTGGCCGCCAATACCGGCGCGCCCATATCTGGCGCGCTATCAATCATTCTGTCGACAAACGCATCCTCGGATGTTCGTAATTCAGATTTTGACAATAATGATGATTCGATAAATTCGGCCGGAAACTCCGAACCGCTATGGGCCGTGCAAAAAACCGCGCAAGACGTTGCAGGTTCCGGTAAATTTAATCGAAAGGGGTGGCTTAACATGGCATCGCCCGAATTAGTTCACAAGAAGCATAGAACAATTTGGCGACATTGCAAAAGGGACTTGAACCTAAACCCCAACCTATTTATACACCCCCGCAGGCGAGCGTTGCGAATGCAGCGCTTGTTCGCTTTTCGGGCGTATAGCTCAGCGGGAGAGCACTTCGTTGACATCGAAGGGGTCACTGGTTCAATCCCAGTTACGCCCACCATTTTCGCCCCGCCGGAAGTGACAGTTTTAACAGGCGCAAATCGCGCCGCTGATAGGAGAGAGACTATGAAAGTCAAAAATTCGCTTCGCTCCCTTAAGGCGCGTCACCGCGATTGCCGCGTTGTGCGCCGTAAGGGCCGGGTTTATGTTATCAATAAAACCCAACCGCGTTTCAAAGCCCGTCAGGGATAATCGCGATTTCATGGAATTTTGAGTGGCCGGGCAATAATGTCCGGCCATTTTTTTTGCAAAAGCGACTAACGCCCCAGTAACAACATCCGAATCATATCAGCATTAACATAACCGGTTTCAGGCAGGTTACGATCATCCTGATAACTCCGAATTCCTTGGCGGGTTTCATCGTCAAAATTGCCTTCGGCGGTGCCAATACGGTATCCAAGCCCCGCTAGGCGCAGCTCAATCAAAAGCCTTGAAGACTGGTCAAGCCGCAACCGTTCTTCGATGCGGCGGGCCTCCTCATCATCGGTATCGTCATCTTCTTCGACTAGAAATTCCTGAACACGCGCTTTTGCAAGCCGGTTGTAAATTCCATCCGGATAACGCTGCAAGTATCTTTGATAAGATTGAAGCGTGTCCCGGCTTGCGGCCCGATCCCATTCGTCTTCGTCGTCGTTTTGCTCCAGGGCTTGCAATTCATTATGCGCCCGTTCGGAAAACAATCCGTCCGGATAACGGTCAAGATAGGCACGCAAACCAGCAAGCGCGCCGCCAGCGCCCGTTTGCGCCCAAAATTGCCGATCTTCGCCTTCCAATTCCCCGCGCGCCGCATCAGCTTGTTGATCCATAAGCCGGATTTGATCCCGGTCTAAAAACCCGGTTTGCGGCAAGCGCGACCGTTGTTGCCAAAGCCGAACGGCGCGGCGTGTTGCGTTACCAAATACACCATCAACACTGCCCAGCCCAAACCCCAATACGGTTAAATCAGCTTGAATTCCGCGCCGTTGATTGCGGTTAAGCCGCAAAGAGGTTTCAAATCAGCCTAATGTTGTATTTGGCTACAGGGTGG
>CAZSSS010000076.1:0-7320 GCA_964609255.1 uncultured Rhodobacterales bacterium | reverse complement strand
TATGGGGATATCAGCGGTGCCGATTGTTATTATTATCCTTGGATTTATTGCGATAATTAGCAATTACTCGCCTAGATCTGGCATAGAAAATTCGGTTTATTTGCTGACTGCGACCGCATTTGGCGCTTATTATTTGATTTTGGCAATGTTTGGCACTTCGTTAACGGCAACAGCGGTTGGTGGCGATGGGATGATGGTAATATCACGGGGCCGGTTGACGTTTTTCTATAGCCTCAGCCGCCAAATTGTGTTGCCAACAGCGCTGATTGCGGCGTTTGTTGGCGGGATCTGGCTCTATGTTGACAAGCTGGGGCCGGATGAGGCCGAGGCCATGATCTTTGCCCTGACGTCAACGCCGCTCAACTCTAGCATCACTGGTATTTTGTTCATTGTCGGCTGGCATATAGCTTATGTGCTCATAACGCTGGTTTCCGGTGTAATTCTGACAAAAGCGTTTATTCTGGCCGAATTGAAAATGGTAATGCTGGGTGACGTTAGTAAATGGGCTGTAAAAGAATTTGGTCTGGACCCCGAGTCGCGAGAAGTTCAATTTATATAATTGCCACTTAGGTCTGAGCCTCACCGATATTCCTGTTTGGAAATATTAAACCAGCCCCAATACCGCGCGTCTTAAATACCGTCTTGTGGCCAGAACGGCCGCAACCGCCAGCCCGATGGCAAGGCCGGTCCAGACACCATTTGCCCCCATATTTGTATATTGTGACAAAAGATAAGCGGCCGGAACACCCACAACCCAATAGGCAAAAACCGCAATAAACATTGGCACGCGGGTGTCGGATAAGCCGCGCAATAATCCGGCGGCCAGCACTTGCAGGCCATCGGCAAATTGAAAGGCGGCGGCGATGGCCATGAACGGGATCGCATAGGAAAGCAGCTCAGCCGCGTCAGTATTGGATTTGCCGATAAAAGCATTCACCAATGTTGCCGGTAAGAACACCAGAACCAAAACCGTTATGCAGGCCACAACTGCGCCCAAAATCAATACTGCCTTGCCCGCCATGGCGATCTCGGCGTTGTTTTCATGGCCTTTGGCAAGGCCGATGCGGATGGTGCCAACCTGCGATAACCCAAGCGGAATCATAAACGCCACTGAGATGATTTGCAGCACAATGCCATGCGCCGCCAGCGCCACAACCCCAAACCAGCCGACCATGATGGCCGAAAAAGCAAACAGGCTTATTTCAGCCAATAGCGACATGGAAATGGGCCAGCCGATGCGAATTACCTCAAAAAAGGCTGGCCAGTCGGCACGCCACCAGCGCACAAATAATTCATGTTCACGCAGGGATTTTTTGGTGGCGGCAAAAACCAGTAACACAATAACCGAGAGCGAAGCCGAACCGGTTGTTGCAATCGCGGCACCGCGCAGCCCCATTGCGGGCATGCCCCAATGGCCAAAAATAAACGCATAATTCAAAACCGCATTAAGCCCCGCTGCGGCCAGCGTGACAAACAGCACAACATTTGCCAGTTCAACAACCGACAGATATGTGCGCAAAACCATCACCACAACCGTTGGAATCAACGCCCACATGGCGATATTCAGGTATGATTGTGCAAGGGCTGGCAAGGGTTCGGCTTGGCCCATGAATGTGTAAATCGGTTCAGCGAAAAACAAAATCGGCATGACAATGAACGCATAAAACAACACCGCCCAGAACCCCATGCGCACAGCGCGGCGCATGCTGGTAACATCATTTCGGCCAAGTGCTGTGGCCGCCAAAGGCATAACACCAGCCGCCAGACCAATGCCGGCAATGGTCAGAAAAAAGAAAAGCTGGTTGGCCAACACGGCTGCGGCCAAAGGTTCCGCGCCCAAACGGCCCACCATCAATGTGTCGGTGACCCCCATGAGCATCGACGTTATAAACGTGCCCACCAAAGGCAGGCCAAGTTTAACGCTGGCAGACAGGTGCGTGCGAAGCGATTGCTCCGTTGGGTGATTGATGTTGCTCATTGGGTTCTCGAAATAATTTTCACGCTGAGATTAACCGAACATCCAAATAAAGAAAGCGCTAAATTGTGCCAAGTTTGGCCGCTACAATTTCAAGCAATATTTTGTCGGTATGGCGCGCAACCAGATGACTGCCAAACACGTTATCCTGATGAAAAGGATAAGAACCAATGCTGACGTCGGGATGTTGCGCGGCAATCTTGGCCAAAGGTCCGGCAATGCTGCCCTCGGGTTTGTCGATACGAACAGATACCGAAAGCAAGGGAATGCCACCCGTCAGTTCAGGCAGAACGCTGGCTAGCATGGCTTTGAACACGCTTGGCACCCCCGCCATTACCCATACATTTTCCACCCTGAACCCGGGCGCTTTGCTGACCGGATTATCAATTAATTCCGCGCCTTGCGGAATGCGCGCCATGCGCAGCCGCATTTCATTCAGATCAGCAGGGTTGGCATAATGGCTGGCCAGAATCGCGCGGGCGTCTTCGCGGATATCAATGCCAACGCCAAACGCATCCGCAATGCAGTCAGCGGTGATATCATCATGGGTGGGGCCAATACCACCGGATGTAAACACATGGTCATAGGTCATGCGCAACGCATTTACCGCGCTGACAATCTGCGCTGGATCATCCGCCACCACCCGCACTTCGCGCAGGTCAATGCCGATTTTGGTCAGGCATTTGGCCAGATGATTGCTGTTGGTGTCTTGGGTGCGGCCCGATAAAATCTCGTCGCCGATGACCAGCATTGCCGCGGTTGGATTTACCATATTGATCCCTTTTTGAATGCGGGTTAAGCCAGATATATGAAATTCGAAAAACCCCTGATCCGCGCTACTTTGGTGAAACGATATAAACGGTTTCTGGCGGATGTCACGCTGGAGGACGGGACCGAGGTCACGGCCCATTGCGCCAATCCGGGGGCAATGACAGGGCTGAATATCGCCGGAATGACCGTTTGGCTGGAACCAAATGACAACCCAAAACGCAAGTTACGCTATAGCTGGAAACTGGTTGAGGATAACGGCGCGCTGGTTGGCATTGACACCGCCATGCCCAACAAAATTGTCCACGAAGCGCTGTGCGCGGGCCAAATTCCCGAACTTTCGGCCTATGAGGCCATCAAACCCGAGGTCAAATACGGCGAAAACAGCCGCATTGATTTTTTGTTAACTGCCCCAGGGCTGCCGGATTGTTATCTTGAGGTCAAATGCGTTAATTTGCGCCGCGTTGGGAGCCTTGTGGAATTTCCGGACACAATCACAAAGCGCGGCGCGAAACACCTTGTTGAGCTGACAAATATGGTGGAACAAGGCCACCGCGCCGTTATGCTTTATCTGGTTTTTCGCGGTGATTGCACATCGTTCCAACTGGCCACCGACATTGATCCGGTTTATGGGGCGGCTTTTGCCACAGCCTTTAATGGCGGGGTTGAGGCGTTGTGTTATGCCACGCGCATCACAACCAGCGCTGTGACCCTTGCCCAAGTCATGCCCATGACATAAACCCCTTGAAAAGCTTTCAGGAGACAGCAAATTGGTTGTAGCAACCTCAGGCCATCTTAATCGGGATGGCATTCGTATCTATCCGCAATCGGATTTTGCGGGGATGCGTGCGTCTGGTCGGTTGGCGGCTGAAAGCCTTGATATGATCGCGCCATTTGTGGTGCCGGGGGTGACAACGCTGGAACTGAATGACCGCATTCATGCGTTCATTGAGGATGCAGGCGCAGTATCCGCCACGGTCGGGTATCGTGGGTATCAACATGCCAGTTGTATCTCGATCAACCATGTGGTTTGCCATGGCATTCCGGGGGCGAAAACCCTTAAAAATGGCGATATTCTGAATATCGATGTTACCTGCATTCTGGATGGCTGGTTTGGCGATACGTCGCGGATGTATGTGGCTGGCAAAGCCTCGCGCAAGGCGGAACGGCTGATTGATGTCACATATGAGGCCTTGATGAAGGGCATCGCGCAGGTCAAGCCGGGCAACACATTTGGTGACATTGGCGCCGCCATCCAGCGTTTTGCTGAGGGGCACCGCATGGGGGTGGTGCGCGATTTTTGCGGGCACGGGTTGGGGCAGGTGTTTCACGCGGCCCCGAATGTGCTGCATTATGGCCGCTGGGGCACGGGCGCTGTTTTTGAACCGGGGATGTTTTTCACCATTGAACCGATGATCAATCTCGGGCGGCCCGATACCAAAGTTCTGGCGGATGACTGGACTGCGGTGACCAAGGATAAATCGTTGTCAGCGCAGTTTGAACACTCCATCGGAGTGACAGAAGAAGGCTGTGAAATTTTTACGCTGTCACCAGCGGATAAATTTTATCCAACCGCGTAAATTAAGCACTTTTTAACCATGTATGGCTCATGCTCCGGGCATGACGAGTGCCAATCAGTTT
The DNA here is from genome assembly GCA_964609255.1 of uncultured Rhodobacterales bacterium. Taxonomy (GTDB): domain Bacteria; phylum Pseudomonadota; class Alphaproteobacteria; order Rhodobacterales; family Rhodobacteraceae; genus UBA3077. Next base: position 2,936 of record CAZSSS010000076.1, on the reverse strand, counting down.
GGTGAAAAACCTTTTCCCGGATTTGAACCTGATTTTCAGGTCATTCCCGCCAAGCCACCCTCCAAGGAACCGCACTATCATAATCATCGTGCCCGTTTGCGGGCGCGGTTCATGTCGGCAGGTGCGGTGGCACTTGCCGATTATGAAATGCTGGAATTGGTGCTGTTCCGCGCCATTCCACGACGTGACGTAAAACCATTGGGCAAACGGCTTTTGGCTGAATTTGGCGATTTTAACGGCGTAATTTCGGCCTCTGCTATGCGGTTAACACAGGTTCAGGGCGTTGGTGACGCTGTGGTGCAAGAACTTAAAATTGTTGAGGCAGCGGCGCAAATGCTGGCCCAAGCCAAGGTGCTTGGCAAAGATGTGGTTAGTTCGTGGTCGCAATTGATGAGCTATTGCAAAACCGTGATGGCGCATCGTGATACCGAACAATTCCGTGTGCTGTTTTTGGACCGCAAAAACACCCTGATCGCGGACGAGGCGCAGGCGCAGGGCACCATTGACCATGTGCCCGTTTACCCACGAGAAGTGGCCAAACGGGCGCTTGAACTAAACGCGACAGCGGTAATTCTTGTGCATAACCATCCCTCGGGCGATCCATCGCCGTCACAGGAAGACATTGAAATGACACAGAAAATCATCGCAGCCACGGGTGCGCTTGGCATTACTGTGCATGATCATATTGTCATCGGAAAAGAAAGCGACACCAGCTTTCGTTCTGCGGGTTTGCTGGGTTAATTACTGCGCGGCCAGGCGGATATCATCCACAGCACCGGGCACGCTGAATTTTGCCATTGTGCCGTCACCGCAATTAGGAACCGTAAAGCGAATGCGCCGTGATCCGGCATCATTGTCGGCCCTTGTGCGCAATGTCCGGGCAGAAATATCGGTGCCGCAAACTGCATCGCCATTGTTGATTTCCAGCGTCATGGAAATGGACCCGCGTTGCACAGACCGGCCAAGCGGCATGGTGTATACCTCAGCCAGCGCGCCGCCCTCAATGGATTTGTCGCCAAGCTCCACCAGATAACCGCCACCTTTAAGGCGGGCGCTGCGGTAATCGCGCGCGGCGCCAGACCAAACATGGCCGTCGCTGCCCTGAACCGCGCCATATTCAAACGCGTGCAGATCCAGATCAGCATCACCGCGCCAAGTAACGGCTGCGCGGGTTACATCGTTGATCTGGGTAACCAGCGCGACGGTTGATTCAGAACTGCCATCGGCAAATGTTGCCGTAATTTCGGCGGTGCGTTGCAATGCCGGAACAACAATATTGGCGGTGCCATCGGGGCCTGTCAAAATGGTGAATTCAAGCCCGGCATGGCTGATGGTTACAGGCATGTTTGGTTTACATTCGGCGATCAAAAACAGCAGGATATTGGCACCGGAGCGCACCGAAGGATCAAGAAAGATTTCACAAGCCGAGGAGAATTGAGGCACCGGAATAATATCAATCGGTTTTGTGAACATCGTTGTGTCCAGACTTGCCAATTGGGTGTCATCCTCGGTGTTGGTTTCTGGAACAATAGCCAGCGGAGCCGGCACATTGGTATCAACCAGCGGTAAAATACCGGTGATGTCATATTGCGGCCCGATGGGGATCAGATCCAAGGCTCTTTGGCTGGTATTTGCAGAATTGCCAAGGCGCGCAAGGGTTAACAATTCAATATTTATCGCGGCGCTTGGGTCAAGATTATTGAGCTGGCTTGCCAATACCATCATTGTGCCGGTTTCCAGAATTGGCTGGACGGCAAATGGTTGTGCGGGGGTATTTTCAGCGGAAAGGCTGTCGACACTTGCGGAAACAACGCTGCCAAAGGCAGATGCAAGCAACACATCGGTTTGATTGGAATTGGTCAGCGCCCAAGTTGTGGTGTTGGCAAATTGGGGTGCGATGGTCTCGGCGATCGGTTCGCGCCCAAGCACAGTTGGTGATGCGTCGCCCGAATTGCTTGCCAATAAGGTAATCGGCGCGGGTTGCTGCGCATTAAAGTTTTGCTCGCTTGGCAGGGCAGGTTCTTGCTCGCTGTTGGTGTTAATGTCGCTTTCCTCAAGCGGAGCATCGGTTAATTGCAAAGCAATCAAAGCGGTTGTGCCGCTTGTTTCCACGATCAGGTCGGTCTGGCCGGTTTCGACTTTGGCAATGACATTGGCCGAAACGCTTGTCGGCGCTTCAAATGCGTCGGTGCCAAGCAGCGCTACAAATTGGCTGGCGTTTTGGTCATCTGCCAAAAACCTGCCAAAGGATGTGTTAGTCGCCTGCGGCAGCTCTGCTAAAACAAATGGTCCGCGTTCCAACTGCGTCAGAGGAGAGCCAATTTGCGGGGCAACGCTGTTTAATTGCGGGCTGATCGACGCCATTACTTGTGGTGCCGCGGTATCAGCGCCGCCAATCATAATATCGCTGGTCTCGGTTTCCAGAGGCGACCCAAAACTGGCAACGCCAAATTCAACCGGCGCAACGGTTTCGGTGCTGGATTGAATCGCAATGCCTGTGTCGGTATTTTTGTTTGAATTTTCCAAGACGATATTTTGCTGCCGAATGGAGGCGGTGGCCACGCTCGGGGTTACAAATTCGTCAACTGTTGGTGCGACCAACGCAGGGGGTTGCAGCGAAATGACAATATCATTGAAGGCAGGCGCGGGTTCTTCGGCCATTGTCAGCGGAAGGCTGGCAACCACAACCGGTTCGCTTATTGCTTGGTCATCTTCATCGGTGCCATTGGTATCAAGGCCGGGGCCGTCTGGCGCGATTTCACCGGGATTGCTGTCCGCAGCGTTTTCTGACGCTATAACAGAGGTATCATCCTGCGGTTCCTCGACAAGAATGTCCGCTTCCGGCGTTTGCGGGTCGGAAACAACAGCCTCGGCAATTTCTATTGCAGGTTGGGCGGCGGCCAATGATATTACATTCAGAGTTACAGTATTGCTGA
>CAZSSS010000075.1:0-7332 GCA_964609255.1 uncultured Rhodobacterales bacterium | reverse complement strand
CCGACATGGCGATCTTAAACCCCGCACCGCGCGCGCCCAAAAGGGCAGATGCGGGAACACGGCAATTATCAAATTTCAGCCGCGCCAGCGGATGTGGCGCGATGGTTTCAAGGCGTTCAACCACGCTTAGGCCTTTGGTGGCGGCAGGCACAATAAATGCTGATAATCCGCGCGCGCCGTCTGCCTCTCCGGTGCGGGCAAAAACTGTATAAACATCAGCAATGCCGCCGTTGGATATCCAGGTTTTTTCGCCGTTGAGCACAAATTCATCACCCTCCAGCATCGCGGTCATGGTTGAATTGGCCACATCCGACCCCGATTGTGGTTCTGTCAGGGCAAAGCCCGCGATGGCCTGACCTGTGCGAGTAAGCGGCAACCATTTGGCTTGCTGCGCTGCTGTGCCAAACAGCGAAATTGCGCCGGTGCCAAGCCCCTGCATTGCAAAAGCAAAATCGGCCAAACCTTCATGGCGCGCCAATGTTTCGCGTGTCAGGCAAAGGGTGCGCACATCCAGTTTTTCGTCAGCCTCCGCTGCGGTGCAGTGCAACCAGCCCGCTGCGCCCAGTGATTTAACCAATTTGCGGCAGGCGTTATCCGTGTCAGAATGGTTGATATCACCCAGGTTTTCAGCGGCCCAAACATCCAGCGCTGTCGCGCGGGTTTTGTGGTCGGCTGCAAAAAAGGGCCAGTCCAGAAAAGATTTATCCGCCATCAATTACCCTCAAACACTGGTTTTTCTTTTTTCACGAATGCCTCAAATGCCCGCTTGAAATCCTCGGTCTGCATGCAAATGGCCTGTGTCTGGGCTTCGGCCTCAATCGCTTGTTCGATCGACATATTCCATTCCTGCGCCAGCATGGTTTTGGTCATCATATGGCCAAAATTCGGGCCATCCGCGATGCGTGCCGCCATGGTTTGCGCCTCGGCCAGCAGATCTTTGGCCTCAACCAAACGGTTATAAAACCCCCAGCGCTCAGCTTCTGCCGCGCTCATGGAGCGGCCCGTATACAGCAATTCTGCGGCGCGGCCTTGGCCAATAATGCGTGGTAATATTGCGCAAGCGCCCATATCGCAGCCCGCCAGCCCGACGCGGGTAAATAGAAATGCGGTTTTGGCCTCGGGCGTGGCAATGCGCATATCGCTGGCCATGGCAATGATTGCCCCCGCCCCCACACAAACGCCATCAATCGCGGCGATAATCGGCTTGCCGCAATTGATCATGGCTTTGACAAGGTCGCCGGTCATGCGGGTAAAGGCCAGCAGTTCTTTCATGCTCATCCGCGTCAGCGGCCCGATAATATCATGCACATCCCCGCCAGAGCTGAAATTGCCGCCATTAGAGGCAAAAACGACCGCATTAATGCTGTCGTCATACTGCAATTCACGAAACCAGTCGCGCAATTCAGCATAGCTGTCAAAGGTCAGCGGGTTTTTGCGATCAGCCCGGTCCAGATTGATTGTCGCGACGTTATTTGCGGTTGTGCAGCTGAAATATTTAGTCATGTTGCGCCCTCCATGGCGGCCACATCAAGGCGGTCAATCATCGCGCTGGCATCCGCCGCATCAAACCCGCCAAGCAGCGTATTAACCCATGTTTCATGGGCTTTTGCCTGAATTTCAAATTCCTGTTGGCCGCGTTTTGTCAGCAAAATACGCTGCGCGCGCCGGTCGCCGGGTACCGCTTCGCGCAGCACAAACCCATCCGACACCAGCCGGTCAACAATGCCTGTGACATTACCGTTGGATACCTTGAGATCACCGGAAATTGCGCTCATTTTCATACCATCCGCATTGCGGCTAAGGGCTGCCATCACGTCAAACCGAGGCAGAGTTGCCCCGAATTCTTTGCGCAGGTTTTCACGCAGCTCGGTTTCTATTCCACGGCTGATTTTCAGCAGTTTTAACCACAGGCGTAAACGGGTTTTTGACACAGGTTCGTTTATAACTTGTTGCTGCGCGCTCATATTTCGCCCCCCGAAATGCTGATCGCTTGGCCGGTCACCGATCGCGCCGCATCAGAGCAAAGCCAAAGCGCGGTGCCCGCAACTTCATCGCTTTGAATAAAGCGCCCCTGCGGATTACCCTTTTTCAAGGCCTTAAGCGCGGCGTCTTTTGACATGCCGGTTGTCGCCATAATGTTTTCAACCGACCGCTCCAAAAGCGGCGTTTCCATAAACCCGGGGCACAGCGCATTCACGGTAATGCCGGTTTTCGCCAGCTCCAGCGCGAGGCTGCGCGTTAGGCCAATAACCGCATGTTTGGCGGCGCAATAAGCGCTGACATAGGCATAACCCTTTAGCCCTGCGGTCGAAGCCACGGCCATCAAACGTCCGGCTCCGGCGGTTTTCATATCGGGCAAAGCCGCTTGCCATGTGTTGAACACACCACGCAAATTCACGCCGATCATGATGTCAAAGTCCGCTGTTTTCAGGGCTGAAAATGGCTTGCTGATTGCCGCACCCGCATTGGCAATCATAATATCAATTGGCCCGTTTTCATGCCGCGCTGCGTCAAATGCCGTGGCGACACTGGCCGCGTCAACCACATCACAGGTTTGAAACGGCAGGTTTTGGGCGCTAAGCGCGGCCCAGCCGCGGCCCATTATCGTGACCCGCGCGCCCTTGGCTGCAAAAGCATGCGCAATAACCGCACCCGCGCCAGACCCGCCGCCCGTCACCACCACATGTTTGTCTTTTATCGTCATACTTTGCCTATCATTTCCACATCACGGTCAGCCAGACGCCAGGCTTGGTCCCGGCCCGGCAGATATGGCGCAGGCCAGTTTTGCGCCCGGTCACCAACGCTTGTGGCGCTATGCAATGTCCAATACGGGTCTGCCAAATGCGGGCGGCCAATGGCCACCAGATCAGCGCGCCCTGCAATCAGGATGGAATTGACGTGGTCTGCCTCATAAATATTGCCCACAGCCATGGTTTTGATGCCCCCGTCATTACGGATACGGTCCGAAAAAGGCGTCTGGAACATGCGCCCGTAAACTGGCTTGGCGTCGCTGCTGGTTTGCCCCGCTGAGACATCAATGATATCAGCCCCAGCCTCAGCAAACATCTGGGCAATCAAAACAGCATCCTGAGGCGTTATTCCGTCATCCCCAACCCAGTCATTGGCCGAGATACGCACCGACATCGGCTTACCTTGCGGCCAAACCGCACGCATGGCGTTGAATATTTCCAGCGGATATTTCATGCGGTTCTCCAATGACCCGCCATAGCCGTCATTGCGCTGGTTGGACAGCGGCGAAATAAACGAGGAGACCAGATAACCATGTGCCGCGTGCAGCTCTATCATGTCAAACCCCGCCCGATCAGCCATTTTCGCCGAAGCCACAAATTGCTTGCGCACCGCGTCCATTTCAGCGCGGCTGATTTCGCGCGGCACAGCATTTTGCCCCGACCATGCAATCGGAGAGGCGGATAACAGCGGCCAATTATCCTGTTTTAGCGGCGCATCCATTTCCTCCCAGCCAAGCTGGCTGGAGCCTTTGCGACCGGAATGGCCGATTTGGCAACATATTTTTGCGCTGGTTTCACGGTGCACAAAATCAGTTATGCGCGCCCAAGCGGCCTCATGCTCAGGCGCATAAAGGCCGGGGCAGCCAAGGGTAATGCGCCCGGTGTCTGACACGCATGTCATTTCCGTAAAGACCAGCCCCGCGCCGCCTTTGGCGCGCTCAGCGTAATGCACCAAATGCCAATCATCGGGGCAGCCGTTTTTGGCTTTGTATTGCGCCATCGGTGACACAACTATGCGGTTTTCCAGCGCCATATCGCGCAGGGAAAATGGCGCAAACATCGGGCGGCGATTGCTGTCAATGCCGGCTTGTTTATTAAACCAGCGCTCGGCTTTTTCCAACCAATCCGGGTCTCGGAGGCGCAGGTTTTCATGGCTGATCCGTTGCGAACGGGTCAGCAGCGAATAATTCAGCTGGATCGGATCAAGGTCAACATAACGCTCAACGGTTTCAAACCATTCCAGCGAATTGCGCGCCGCAGATTGGAGGCGCAACACCTCTAGGCGGCGCTCGTCTTGATAGCGCTCAAAGGCGGCTTCCATGGTTGGTTCTGAATGCAGGTAATTTGCCAAGGAAATGGCGCTGTCAAACGCAAGGCGGGTGCCCGAGCCAATGGAAAAATGCCCCGTGGCAGCGGCGTCCCCCATCAACACGACATTTTCATGGTGCCATTTTTCACAAATGACCCGCGGGAAATTCATCCAGACAGCTGAGCCGCGCAGGTGGTCGGCATTGGAAACCAAGGCATTACCCCCAAGATGCGCGGCGAAAATCTCTTCGCATTTGGCGATTGTTTCTGCTTTGGACATTTGTTCAAAGCCAAATTTGTCCCATGTTTCATTGGTGCATTCGACAATAACGGTCGCGGTATCATCGTCAAATTGATAGGCATGGATCCAGACCCAGCCATGTTCGGTTTCTTCAAAAATAAAGGTAAAGGCATCGTTAAAGCTCTGCTTGGTGCCCAGCCAGATAAATTTGCATAACCGCGTATCAATATTGGGCTGGAAAACGTCAGCATATTCGTTGCGCACCAATGACCCGATGCCGTCGCTGGCAACCACTAGGTCAAATTCCTGCCGATATTCCTCAGCCGATTTGAAAATCGTTTCAAATTGCATTTTTATGCCAAGGTCGCGGGCGCGGGCCTGCAAAATGATCAGCATCGCCTTGCGCCCGACACCGGCAAAACCATGGCCGCTGGAGACCATGCGCTGCTGGCGATGGACCACGGCAATATCATCCCAATACACAAATTTTTCACGAATCGCGTCAGTGCTGACGGGGTCATTCACCTGCATATTGTCCAACGCATCATCTGATAAAACAACGCCCCAGCCAAAGGTATCATCAGCCTTGTTGCGCTCAATCACGGTGATATCATGCGCCGCATCCCGCAGTTTCATGCTAATGGCAAAATACAATCCAGCCGGTCCGCCACCAAGACACATTATTTTCACGATACTCTCCGATTTCTCAGTGTTGCGTTTCGGCTGAAATGCTCAGGTTTCCAACCAAAGCCTAGGCTGGATGTGCAACAAATTCAAGTATAAACATTTTAGGTAGAAACCTTTAGGCGGTAAAGCCAACGACCCAGAACAAAATCCGGTTGGAAAACTGACGCAAGAATATGTTTTACTTGCGTATTCCAATGCGCTAGCGAGGGGGGAAATCGGCAAGGGGGTTTGATGCACATATTTGGTGTAATCGGCTGGAAAAACAGCGGCAAAACAACCCTGATGGAAGGGTTGGTGAAAGAACTCACCGCGCAAGGCTTGCGCGTTTCCACGATCAAACACGCCCATCACAATGTTGATATCGATCAACCCGGAAAAGACAGTTATCGCCATCGCAAAGCCGGCGCCTGTCAGGTTCTGCTGGCTTCGGCCAACCGCTGGGCTTTGATGCAGGAACATCGCGGGGCGGCGCCACCTCCGCTTAGTGAATTGCTTTGCCAGTTAACACCGGTAGATCTGGTTTTGATTGAGGGCTATAAAAACGCTGACCACCCCAAAATTGAAACCGCGCTTCAACAAAGCGACCGCCCGTTATTGGCGCTGGATAATCCCAGCATCACCGCAGTTGCCGCCGGTTATGATGTGCCAAACCTGAATGTTCCCGTTATGGATATTAACGACATTAAGACAGTGGCAAATTTTGTTCTGCACAAAACCGATTTGGGTAAATGAACGCAATGTCTGAACAAGGTAAGTCCGGGCTTTCATTTTTGCCAGATGTGTTGATATGCACGTATTTGACCGCAAGAAATGCGCAGCATGGGATAAATCGAAAATATTTGTGTTGTTTATGCTTTCAGCAGTCGCAAGCTATGCCGAAATTATGAAAATGGCGGTAACGACTACCTTTTACAACTCTGGGGTGGCTGGCATCGCCCAATTTGAACGTGATCTATTGAGCGAACGAGTGAAGTAAAGCTTGGTCGCTGCAAAAGCACGTGAAAAGCCCTCGGGCAACAAAAAGGGATAAAGATTAAATCAGACAGGTTGGCACCCAAAGTTATTGAAGCGGTTCAGAATGGTCGAAGCTATAGATGGATAGCACGTGATCACGGTATCAGCAAAAACACGGTCAGCATATCATAAAAAGGCACCGGCAAAACCCTTAATGGGTCATTTCGCCCCAACGGGAATGGGTCACTATTGAGGTGGTCTGGAGGAAGGCTAACCCTGTATCCAGCCAAATCCCGAACGTTGTCCGGACAACTACTGCCAAAAACATCCCAAGAATTATGCGACAACGGCTTGGTCATTATTCAGTTTCGGGCAGCGCCAGACTGACCTGTGTCAGGGGTGCTTGAACCGGAACCTGATCGATAAACAATGTATCAAGAAAGTCAGCGCTGCTATCCATTTCCAGAATTGCGGCACGGATTGCCGCCTGTATTTCCGGGTTAAGCAAATATATTATTCGAGCCTTGCTGGTGCAGCCGCCATCGTTTTGTTCGGGAAATACCGGGCCAACAAATATTCCGGCAAGCGCCAATTGGGTCGCGCTGTTTGTCCGGCCGGTCTCAACAAAAATAGGTGATCCGCTGTCCATTTGGCGAGGTCTACTTATAAAATTTGTCAGCGGAAATGGCACGGATTCAAGGTTATATTTATAACCTCCGCAATCATTGCCACATTCCAGAAACCTAAAATTCCCGTGGCGCAGGGTTAATTCGTCGATACCATAGCGTTGATTGCCATAACCAGCGCCGCCAAAGATACTGTTTTGCATTGCTGCAAAATGCTGGGTCTGCAAAATCGGGGCGAAAGTCGTGGTCGGATCTTGATTGTTGATTGAGTTGGACAGCCTGACAACCGCAAGATCAATCGCATGGCCATCAATTGTTATAGCGCGCATCATATGGGCTGAAATTGCATGCCCCTGATTGACTTTCAGACCCGTAGCTATCGAAACTGAGCTTGAACTGAACAGTTCATAGGTGCCCAAACGGTTACGTTCACCAACAACATGCAAGGCCGTTAGTAAATATTCGGGATGAATCATCACCCCAGTGCCGGACTGATTTGCGGCAAACACTTTGGCGGTTTGCCTGAAACATGACTGGGTAATGTCATTTTCCAGCGCGACCGAGCAATTTCCCACAGGCTCGGCGCTGATGTTTGCCAGCATTCTATTCGGGCTCTGGTTGGTAAGGTTTTGATAACTGTGCGCGCCCACCATAAGTTCATACTTGTAAGTGGAAGGTGAGGTTATTCTTAAAATCGGGATAGCGGAACCATCATTAAGACCTCGTAAACCCCATGGCAGCACTGTAATCGTTATATCATTTCTGT
>CAZSSS010000074.1:0-7392 GCA_964609255.1 uncultured Rhodobacterales bacterium | reverse complement strand
TTTTTATTGCGGTTATGGCTGCGAATATGCTTCGACAAGCCTTGCTGGGTTAGCTATTGGCGGAAAATCATCTCGTTGCTGCGAATAACAGTTTCGCTGAGCTGCTCAAGATAGCTCATCCCTAGCAGGGAGGAATGCAATGTGCGGCGCTGGGCAATCGCCCCTTCAACATTATGCACGATCACGTCGCCAATCTGGATTGTATCAAACACAAATGGCGCCACATAGGAGCGCCCGCCAGCCGTGGTTAGCGGGATGGAAAAATCAAGTTTCATTGGGTCAACGCCGATGCGCATTGCATCATCATAGCGCAGCAGCACAATCGAGGCACCGGTATCAACCATCAGCCCGACATCCACGCCCTCAATCTGGGCGATGGCGCGGAAATGACCATCCCAGGCGCGATCAAGCTGTGCTTCGGGCGCATTGACAGTGGCAAGCGCGGCAATAGGCATGATCCGGTTTTTTGACGCAATCTGCATGACACCCAATATGGTTACGGCTGTAACCAAGGTTGTTGCCGCAGCAAAAGCATTGCTGACACCATTTCCATTACTTTGCGCACGTTGAATAAGCATAAGGCCAAAAGCGGCCGCCAGCAGCACCGAGATAAGAATATCCAGCCAGATAACACCGCCCGGCAATGCTATGGTCAGGCTTATTGGTCCGCGCATAACCAACAGCCCGGTTCCGTATGCTAGCAAAATAAAAGTCAAAAAGCGCATAGCTGTCCCTTTTTATTCGAGGACATTGTATCCTCTTTGAACATGTTTTCCACACTAAATAAAGATATTTAACAAACTGTGACTAATAAGACTCACTACTTTTGCGGCGCGCCTTGCGGCCACCACGGCGTTTACTGCGCAACAATCCTGCGCGGGCTGGCAAGGCCAGTATAACATTCTTGCGTTCCTCCGGCGTCATTCCCGACCAACCAGCTATTTCAAATCGCGTGCGGTTGCAGCCAATACATATCTCCGCTTCCTCATGGATAACGCAAATCTTAACACAAGGCGAGTCAATCTCTTCGCGTTTCCAAATTTCGTCCATTTTTTCAGTGCTTTCGTTGAATAAACCCGATCCGATCGAGCGCGCCTTGCAGAATATACGCCGCAGCCACATGGTCAATGACTTCGGCGCGTCGTTTTCGCGATGTATCGGCCTCAAGCAAGGCGCGTTCTGCCGCGACGGTTGATAATCGTTCATCCCAAAAGGTTATGGGCACCTCGCATAACCGGGCAAAATTGCGCGCAAAAGCCCGGGTGGATTGGCATCTGGCACCCTCAGAGCCGTCCATATTCATGGGTAGCCCAAGGATGATCCCGCCGATATTGCGTTCGCTCATAACCGCCAACAATGCTTGTGCGTCTTTGCCAAACTTGCTGCGGCGAATGGTTTTTATCGGGGTTGCGACGCTGCGAGACAAATCCGAAAACGCAACGCCAATGGTTTTGCTGCCCAGATCCAGCCCGATCAACGCGGAATTTCGGGCGGTGTTTTGCAAAAAAATGTCAATGTCGTCCGTGATCATCAGGGTTCAACGCCCGCAGATACTGCGGCGGCTTTAATAACAGCCAGCCCCGTGTCATCCGAAAAAACCACTTGGGCTTCGGCCCAGATTTCGGCGGCTTGATCTGTTTCGCCCAACACGCCATAGGCCCCGATAAGGCGCGCCCATTCTTCAGCACTGCCGCCATCAACCGCCAAACGGTTGGCTAATTGTGCAACCATATTGCGGATCATATCTGTTCGTTCTGATTCCGACATATCACCGGCGGCTTCAACATCCTCAGCGGAGGGACCACCAAGTGGAGATGAGGGTGTTATTCCGGCGGCCTCAGCGATGGCACCAATTTGTGCGCGAATTGACGGGATCCAGGGGGCATCTTGGGGCCCTTCCTCCAACAAGCCCGTCCAAAGACGGTAAGCTTGTTCGGGAAATCCGTATTGGTTTGCGGCATATCCGGCAAAATACCGACCGCGCGGGTCTGAAGGGTCAAGCGCCAGCGCATTTTCCAACGCGCGAATGGCCGCGGGTGATACATATCCGCCTGCGGCGCTAATCATTATTTCAGCGTGGGCAATATGATCAACGGCGCTCGCGTCGTCGCCAAGAATGCTTATGACTTTGTCTTGGGCTTCGCGGGCCTCGATAAAACGGCCAAGATTTGCCAAATTTCGGGCCAGCATTTGGTGACCAACCAAATCTTGAGGCTGATCTTGAAGGGCTTCTTTTAGTTGGGTAACCACGGCGTTTTGTTCCGGATCGATGCCATCAATTGCAGGCAAGTCGCCTTCTTGAAGGGCGTCTTGGCGGGTTTGCGCGATGGTCTCTGCTTCGCTTTGTGAGGGTCGGCTGGCCTCCAGTGCGGCGCGGTCGGCGCGCAGTTTTTCCTGAAGGGCAATGTTGGTTTTGATTGGGAAATCCTGCGTGCCGGGTGACCCGAGCCGTTGATACAGTGCCAATCCACCAATCGAAATAATGCCAGCCAAAACAATCGCGACCGCCTGGCTGATCCAAAGCGGCGCGTCAACTGTTGCGTTTTCGGTTTGCTCTGCATCCGCTGCCGCGATCAACCGTCGCGACACTTCTGCTCTCGATCGTTTTGCCTCAGCCTCGGTCAGCACACCTTTGCCAAGATCGGCCTCTACCTCGGTCAGTTGATCCTTGAAAACCTGCATATCATAGCTGGCGCGGCGTTCCCCGCCGGTGTTACGACTGCGTAACAATGGCGCCAGCAGCCATGCCAGCAATGCCATAATAATAAATGCTGCGGCGACCCAAAACATCATACCAAATATTCCCAAATTTTGCGCATAATAGGCGCGATACAGTCAGTGCCGCAACGGCTGAATTTTGTGCAAGCCATCAGCGCGGGGATATGTCGCTAATCCGGCATAAACTGCCGGAACGATGTTTTGATCTAACCGAATAAATACCTTATCACACTTAACATAACCGTGAGAGACCATTATGAAACGATATTCCGCCTTTGCCATTGCCCGAGAGGCCAGCCGCCACCATTCAGGTTGGGAGCGGGCCTGGCGCTCAGCTGTGCCAAAAGCCCAATACGATGTTGTGATTGTCGGCGCTGGCGGGCATGGGTTGGCAACCGCCTATTATCTGGCAAAAAACCATGGCATTACCAATGTTGCTGTTGTTGAAAAAGGCTGGCTGGGGGGCGGCAATACGGGCCGGAACACCACGATTATCCGTTCAAATTATCTGCAAGACGAAAGCGCCGCCATTTATGAAAAGGCGCGCGGGTTGTATGAAACGCTGTCCCAAGACCTGAATTACAATATAATGTTCAGCCCCCGGGGGGTGATGATGCTGGCCCAGACCGAGCATGAATTGCGCGGCTTTAACCGCACAAGCCACGCCAACGCTATTCAAGGCGTCAAAACCAAGATGCTGACGCCCAAACAGGTTAAAAAGATGGTGCCGATTATGGAAATAAACGGCCCGCGTTTCCCGGTGCTTGGGGCGTTATGGCAGGCGCGCGGGGGCACGGCGCGTCATGATGCGGTGGCGTGGGGTTATGCGCGCGCCGCGTCTGACATGGGGGTTGATATAATCCAGCAAACCGAGGTCACGGGCATTGACCAAACCGGCGGCATGGTTAGCGGGGTTCAGACCTCTCGTGGGGGTATAAAATGCAAAAAGCTGGCCATTGTTGTTGCCGGTAATTCCGGCCTTTTGGCTGCAATGGCCGGTTTTCGGCTGCCCATTGAATCGGTGTCGTTGCAGGCAATGGTCACCGAGCCGATAAAACCCTGTATGGATGTTGTCGTGATGGCCAATACCGTGCACGGCTATATGTCCCAATCCGACAAGGGTGAACTGGTTATTGGTGGCGGTGCGGATGGGTATAATAATTATACGCAACGCGGCAGCTTTCACCATATTGAGGAAACCGTGCGCGCCCTGATCGAAACCTTTCCGATTATCTCGCGCCTTAAAATGTTGCGGCAATGGGGCGGAGTTGTTGATATGACGGGCGACCGATCCCCCATAATTGGAAAAACGCCATTGGCTGGATGTTTTATCAATTGTGGTTGGGGGACGGGCGGTTTTAAGTCAATTCCCGGATCAGGCTGGGCAATGGCAGAAACCATTGCCAAAGGCACACCAAGCAACCTTGCAGCACCTTTTGGGCTGGATCGGTTTGCTGATGGTCGGTTTATTGATGAAAGCGTTGCAGCGGGAGTGGCACATTGATGCGCCGCTCCGTCACAATTTGCCTTAGTTTAGATGTTAATCCGTTGGCGGGTTTCGATCCGGTTTCGCATTTTTGCCTGACGAGCACGAATCAGAAAGATCAACATTCCCAGCAAAATTCCGTAAAATGTCCAATGTGTGACGTTGGGGCTCAACTCATGGCCCGTTACGGTTGCGCCCAAACGGCCAATAAGGGTTTGCGAAATTGTGCTAAACCCGTTCCAATATATAACCAGCGCATCAACGAATTCCGACATTGTTTTGCTCCTATATTAAATAAAAATTTAAAATCTATACCCGAGATTAACATTATTGATCAATGTTTGGCAAATTTTCGGATATTTGACCCTTTTGCATCATATAGCCAATTTATTAATGTTTACTCAACGCTTGTAAGACGTTTGAGTCGCTGGATATTTTTATTTCCAAGCGGGCTGTTTTGCCTCCAAAACCTTATTTTATTCATTGGTCAAAAAATTAAAATACGGCAATACTTTGCCGAAAAAAAGGCTAAATTACGGCAATTTGATTGGGATTTTTCCAAGCGATTCGCCGCGAAAATTCAGCCATCATTTCTGACAAGGTGCTTGATATGTTACTCTTGAATTGTCCGGTTTGCGGCGTAACCGCCGAAGAAACTGAATTCCACGGCGGCGGTGAGGCGCATATCAAGCGGTTTGCGGACGGGTCAAGCGATGCGACCTTCACGCGGTATCTGTTTGACAAGAAAAACCCGCGCGGCGTGGTTTTTGAACGTTGGCGGCATGTTTTTGGTTGCGGAAAATGGTTTCATGCGGCGCGCTGTTCGGCGACGCTGGAAATATTTGGAACCTATAGCGCCCAAACGCTTGAGCCGCCCCAAAGCATCCTCAGCGCAATCAAGGCAAAGCGCCCGGAATGGGAGGCGGAGCAATGAGCCATCGTCTCAACACATCTGGCCGTTTGATTGACAGGCAAAAGCCATTGAATTTCACCTTTAACGGCAAGGATTATTCAGGTTTTCAAGGTGATACACTGGCCTCGGCCTTGCTGGCCAATGGGCAATTATTGCTGGGGCGCTCGTTCAAATACCATCGCCCGCGCGGGCTGGTGGCCTCAGGGGCCGAAGAACCAAACGCGCTGATGAACATGGGGGAGGGCGCGAGCTTTGAACCCAATCAACGCGCCACAACCACCGAATTATTTGATGGGTTGACCGCAAAATCCCAAAACCACTGGCCAAACCTTGAATTTGATATTGGTGCGATCAATAATAAATTGCCAAAACTGTTTCCGGCCGGGTTTTATTATAAAACCTTTATGTATCCGCGCTGGGCGTGGAAACATGTTTTTGAACCGATTATTCGAAAATCAGCAGGGTTGGGGCGGGCACCACAACACCCCGATGCAGATAGGTATGAGCATTTTTATGCTTATGTTGATGTGCTGGTTATCGGCGGTGGCTCCGCTGGGCTGGCGGCTGCTTATGCGGCTGGGCAAAGCGGTGCCAAAGTATTGCTGCTGGAGCAAACGGCCCATCTTGGCGGCCGGGCATTGGTTGATGGCAAGGATGGTGACAAAATTCGCGCCGGGTTGGCTGGAATGGATAATGTCAGCATTCGCACCCGCACAATGGGCGCGGGTGTTTATGACCATGGCTATGCACTGGCGTATGAGCGCCTGACAGACCACGCGCCCAAAACAAGCGGCCCGCGCCATCGGCTGTGGCGTATTCGGGCAAAACGGATTGTCACAGCAACTGGCGCGATTGAGCGAACGCTGAATTTTGCGGGCAATGATATTCCGGGTGTTTTGCTGGCATCGGCTATGCGTGATTATGTGGCGTTGTGGGGGGTGGCTCCGGGGAAAACAGCGGTTATTGTTACCAATAACGACGATGCATATCGCAGCGCAATTGCATGGTGCAAATCAGGGCTGAAGGTTGCAGCGGTGATCGATGCACGCCTTGAGGGCGGCGGTGCGCTTGCCCAAACCGCGCGCGATCTTGGCATTCGCATCTTGAATGGCAAAGCCGTGCTTAAGGTAAATGGCACGAAACAGGTCACCAGCGTTACAATCTGTGATCAGGCCAATGACAAAAGCAATACCGAAACGCTTAAATGCGATTGCGTTGGCATGTCTGGCGGCTGGTCTCCGGTTGTCCATCTTTGGTCCCATTGTGGCGGTAAATTGAATTGGGATGATGAAAACGCCATGTTCTGCCCTGATCCAAAACGTCCGCCAACCGATCATAATGGCCAAGGGTTTGTTCTTACGGCTGGCGCTGCTTCTGGCGCCCTTTTGTCCGAGGCTTGTTTATTGAACGCAACAACAGCCGGGCGACAGGCGGCTGACGAGGCGGGGTTTACCCCCCCCGAGGAGGCCGCAGCCATCGCTGCCGCGCAAAAAGAAAACCCCATGCAGGCCGTGTGGTCGATGCCACAAAATGCGGGCTATAAATTGCGTTCAAAAACCTGGCTTGATTTCCAGAATGACGTTAAGGTTTCTGACGTGCAACTGGCCGCTCAAGAAGGTTATACAAGCGTTGAACATACCAAACGATACACAACATTAGGCATGGCAACCGACCAAGGTAAGCTAAGTAATATCAATGGCTTGGCCGTTCTGGCGACCAGCCTGAATGCTGAGATTCCACAAGTTGGCACAACAACATTTCGCCCGCCCTATACCCCCATTTCCATTGGTTCAATCGCCGGAGAGGCCCGCGGCCCGCTTTTTAAACCGACGCGAAAATCGCCGATTGACGCGTGGCAAGACAGCCATAATACGGTATGGGAACCGGTTGCAGATTGGCGACGCCCCTATGTATACCGGCAACCGAATGAGACCACGCAACAGGCTGTAACGCGTGAAATCAACGCCACCCGTAACAGTGTGGGGTTGCTTGACGCCTCAACTTTGGGCAAAATTCTTGTCAAAGGGCCGGATGCGGGTAAATTCCTGGACCTGATCTATACCAATATGATGTCGACGTTGAAAATGGGCCGCTGCCGCTATGGTTTGATGTGTACTGAAAACGGGTTTTTGTTTGACGACGGGGTTGTCGTGCGCCTTTCTGAGGATGAATTTCTTTGCCACACCACATCGGGCGGGTCAGACCGGGTGCATGCCTGCATGGAGGAATGGCTCCAGACTGAATGGTGGGACATGAAGGTTTATACAGTTAACAT
>CAZSSS010000073.1:0-7415 GCA_964609255.1 uncultured Rhodobacterales bacterium | reverse complement strand
CATGCCGGTTCAGCCCGATGGCGATTCCGATTGGCACCGCCAGCAGATTGCCCAGCAAAAACCCAAGCGCCAAACGGTAAAGGCTGATCAATACATGGCCAAGCAAGGTGCCATCGGCCGCCAATTCCAGCCCGCGCGACCAAACCAGCCCCGGTGTGGGCAATTTGTAAGGCGGGATCGGGAATATTTTGGGCAGGAACAGCCACAACAAGAACAGCCCGATAAACGGCAGCGTGCTTAGCCCCAGTGCCCGGATTTTTGCAGTATTCATCATTGTTGCTCTCTTTGTTCTGCGGTGACAATCAGGCCCCATTTTTGGATGGTCGCGCGCTCAAAGGGGCGCAAATAGGCCAGTTCAATCACCAGCCACAGGGTTCCCATAACGATCATCCCGACAATCGTGCGGTCAGTTTGCTGGTTGGCAGCGCCGTCGAATATCAAAAACCCGATGCCGGTGCTGGCGGCAATGGCCTCAGCGATGATCAGCCCGCGAAAGGCAAACCCCGCCCCCACCCGAAAGCCGGTTACGATGCTGGGCAGCACGCCGGGCAAGATTACCTCTCGCAGAATTTGCCAGCGACTGGCCCCAAGGGTAAGGGCGGCATTTGCGTAAACGCGCGGCAAAGTCTGGATGCCTGACAGCACGTTATAAAGCACCGGAAAGGCAACAACATAGACCAGCAATGTTAAAATCGTAGTGAAACCATAGCCAAACCAGACCACAAATACAGGCAGCCACGCGGCCTCTACGATGGCATAGAAAAACCCGACGAGGGGTGAAAATATCGCAGCAATACGTCGATTTAGCCCCAAGACCAGCGCCGCCCCCACCCCGATAGACAGCCCCAGCGCCACGCCGATGGAATAGCGATAGAGGCTATCAATCAGATAGGCCTCAAGAATACCTTTGCGCAGCAGGTCGCGAAAAGCGCCGTAAACATCGATGGGCGCGGGAAAAAAATAAGCGCTGACGCCTGACAGGCTGGCGGCAATTTGCCAAGCGGCGAAAAACAGCAGGATGCCGGTAAAGCCTTTGGCGGCTTTGGCGGCTTTGCGTTTTAGCGGGGCGCGGCGGGTGGATTTGGGCATTTAGCTATCTCCCTCGGTCCAGATATTCAGGGTGTTCACCCATGTGAGATGGGATAAATCGCTAAGGTCTTCGTTTGAAACCTTGCGCAATTGCACGGTGTTGCCGTCAATCCCCACCAACCGGCCCTTGCCTTGCAGCAGGGTGATGTGGAAGGTCTCGGGTTCGAAATCTAGTGTCACAACCAGATCATGATAGGGCGCATCGTCAAGCTGCAATGCCGCTAGTTTTTGCGCACTTTGGTTGGCGCGGATAAGGGTTGTTACAGCGATAATGCCCACAAGAACCAGCGTTGTCGCCACCGAGGGTTTTAGCAGGGTTTTCAGGCTAAACATCATGGTGCCTCGTTGCGCACCAGATCGGTAATCTGGTCGCGAAGTTCGTGAAAACGCGGGTTTTGGTTCAGGGTGGACCAATGGCGGTCATCGCGCGGGATATCAATATTGATCGAGGCCTTGATCACCCCGGGGCCAGAGGAAAGCACCACCACGCGATCCCCCAAAAAGATGGCCTCCTCAACGCTGTGGGTTACGAAAAACACTGTTACATCAGAGCCTTGCCAGATGCGCACCAGTTCTTCCTGCAAGGTCATGCGGGTTTGGGCATCTACGGCGGCAAACGGTTCGTCCATCAACATAACTTCGGGTTTATTGGCCAAAGTGCGGGCCACGGCGGCGCGTTGGCGCATGCCGCCGGACAGTTCGTGGGGAAACTTGGTTTCGGCATCCGCAAGACCGGCCAAGGCCAGATATTCGCGGGCAATTCTGTGTCGTTCTGCCTTTTTGATGCCACGAAATTTGAGGCCAAGCGCGACATTATCAAGCACGTTTTTCCATGGCAAAAGCGCGTAATCCTGAAACACCACGCCACGGTCCGCGCCGGGTCCATCAATGGGTTTCTTGTGCATCTTCAAGCTGCCCGATGTGGGTTTCATGAAACCGGCAATCGCCGAAAGCACTGTGGATTTTCCGCAGCCGCTGGGGCCGACAACCACCAGAAACTCGTTGGTTTTTACAGCAAGCGAGATGTCTTTAACCGCCAGATGGACCTTTCCGGTTTCGTTATTGGTATAAGAAATGCTGAGGTTTTCGGCGGTGATTATATCGGTGTCTAGGGGCATGATTTTCTCAATACATGAGGTCAACAAATAGTGCCGGGCGAGGGGTAACCCCGCCCGGCAGCAAACAGTTATTCGAGCCGCAGGTCCGCAGGGATCGGTGCCAGATCGTCAAACAATTCAGGGGCTGTATCCATCGCATTATTGATGAATTGCGCGTCAATTGCGGTGCTAAGATCAATCGCGTCACGCAATTTGCCCGCAGCTTCGAGCGCCGGGATTGTCAGGTTGGTATACCCGTCAACAATCAGCTGTGACATGCGCGGGTCACTTAGGCCGTTGCGCATTGCTGCTTTCATGATGTCTTCGTCATCAAGGCTGATCCACCGCAGGTTAACCATGGCGGCGGCGTCAAGATCGCTGCGCACAATTTGCATGGCTTCGGACATGGCAAGCATAAAGCGGCGCAGTTCTTCGGGTTTATCTGCGGCCACGGCTTGTGTGGTCAAAATAGTGCCCGGATCAAAGCATGTCGGGCAGTTACCCGCGATCAACTGATGCGCGCCGTCAACGTTCACGGCGGTGGTTGAAAGCCATGGCTCCCATACCGAAATCGCGTCTACGTCACCGTTGCGCAGGGCGGTTGGCAGCTCAGACGGTTTGACGTTGATCAGTTCAACATCATCGGCTGTCATACCTTCGCCTGCCAACAGACCAAGCACGTAACCCTCAGCGCCTGAACCTATTGGCAAACCGATGCGTTTTCCGCGCAGATCAGCAAGCGACGCAACGTCAGCGCTGGCCGCGATTCCGACATTATCCGCATAGGTTTCAGCCAAGGCATCGCCGTGCAATTGCCCGATCAATACCAGCGGAAAACCGTTGGAAACACCGGATAAAAACGGGATGGACCCCATGGTGTTCACATCATGCGAACCGGCCAGCAAGCCGTTGATCATCTCAACCCCGGTCTGAAACATGACGACCTCAACATCCAGCCCGTATTTGTCAAACAAGCCTTGTTCAACAGCAATAAAAACCGGCGCGTGCAAGGTGCCACCCGCAGCGGCAACCGTTAGCGTCAGTGTGTCCTGCGCTTGCGCAGTTGTCGCCAAACCCAAGGCGCACAGGCCTGCGGCGGCCCATTTTGTAAGTATATTCATTGTAGCGTCTCCCTTTTTTGAAATTTTTAATCGGTCTCGTGCCTGTTGCCGTTTAAACGGTTCTGCTCTGCCTTAAGTGGCCATCGGATCACATCGTCTGGCTGTGTTTGTTTTGCCCAATCTGCGATCAGGATTTTTTCGGAAATTCGGTCGCGCAGCAGGGTTGCAATGGCCTCCGGGTCCCAATTGGACAGCAGAATTTTCAACATGCTTTGCAGTTTTTCGCTATGTGCGGGGTCGCTTGCCAGATCGCGCAATTCATCGGGATCAACGGCGAGGTTAAACAATTGTGATGGGTAGCCGTGGTAATAATTCAGCTTCCAGTCGCCGTCACGCAGCATCCGGTGTTGCACGGCCTCACCGTCTGACCATGCTGGCGCGGCATCCATGCAATATTCGGAGAACACACGGTTATGCCACGGCGCGTCAGGGTTATTGAGCAAAGGCGCAAAGCTGCGCCCATCAGCCCCCGGCAACGCTGGCGCGCCCGCAAGGTCACATAAGCTGGCGCTAACGTCCATTAGGTCGACCAATTGGTCGCGCCGCCCGGTCGCGCCTTTGATCGCATCCCCTGCGACAATCAACGGGACTTTTACGGAATCGTCATAGAATGTGTGCTTCCACCAATGGCCGCGCTCACCCAGTTGATCACCATGATCAGAGGTGTAAATTATCAGGGTGTTTTCGCGCAAACCATTGTCATCCAGCGCCTTTATTACCTCACCAATGCGGGCATCCAGCCGATAGGTTAATGCGTAATAAGCCGCGCGCGCGCGTTTGATCTCATCCGGGGAAACATTGCGAATGTCGCGGTTGTTGCGCCATTTGGCCAGCCATGGGTGTTCAGTTTCCTCATTATCTGCCGGAATGCGGGGCGGCGGCAGAATGTCTAAAAACCGTTTATAATCGGCCTCGTCCGCCACATAGGGCGCATGGGGCAGCATAAAACCAACGGTCATCGCAAAGGGCTGGCTGTCGCCATTTTTGCGGGCCGTGGCGATATCAGCAAGGCGGGAAATCGCGGCGCTTGTCGTGGCTTCGTCCAGCAAATCATAAGCGCTTTCGCCCGCACCCGAGCGCTGCAAACTGGCGCGGGTTGGGTCATTGGCACCGGCCAACACCCCCATATTATGGCGCGAAATACCGGGCCAATTGGGGGAGTGATCACCAACATGGCGTTCCAAATATCCATGATATTGATCCGGCCCCAACGCGTGCAGCCGCCCGATCAAAATCGTGCGATACCCCGCCGCGCCCAAGGCATGGGCGTGGGTTGGCAGGTTTGAGGCCAGCATGTCGTCATTGGTCCAAACCTGTTGGCGATAAGGGTGGCGCGCGGTCAACATCGACATGCGCGAAGCCGTGCAAACCGGCGACGGCGCATAACAGTTGTCAAACACCACGCCCAACGCCGCCAGTGCATCAATATTGGGCGTTTGCGCATAAGGGTCACCATAAGCCCCGGCCACGCGTTGGGCATGCTGATCCGAAAATATCATCAAAATATTGGGGCCGGCGTTCATGGCTTATGCGTCCCCGGTTTCTAGGCCAAGCGCGCGTTGTTCGGACACAAACAAGTGTCGGTTAATGGCCGCGGCTGCCGAAACGTAATCCCCGGCCAATATCGCATCAATAATGGCCAGATGTTCACGCATGGCAGGCAAAATACGGCTGGCGCTAAAGCGGGCGTTTAGACGAATAATCTTGACCTTGTCACTGTTTCGCCGGTGTATTTCGCTCAGAATTTCATTATGCATGACCGCGATCAGCCCGTCGTGGAAGGCCCAGTCGACCTCCAGCGCCTCAGCGCGCAATGGTTTATCGACATGTTGTTCAGCCCGGGAAATAATCGACAATGTGCGGGTGCGAATACCACCCAATTCCGGCCAGCCACCCAGCGCATCCAGTTCAAGACAGGCCTGCACCTCTAGAAATCTGCGCACTTGGAACGCGTTATGAATGAACATGCGGTTAACACTGGTGATGCGCACCCCGCGCTGGGGCAGCAATTCAACCAGACCTTCGCTTTCCAATTGGCGCAACGCGTCGCGCAAAGGGCTGAGAGAAACATCCAGCATTGTGCAAATCTCTTTGAGCGACAGGAATTGTCCCGGCTGCAAACGCTCCGAAAAGAGCGAGTTTTTAAAGGCGGTATAAGCGGCGTCTCTGAGCACGGTGACCTCATAACATGTTAACTGATATTTCAGTTGATATGTCTTTAAATATTTCGGGTCAAGGAATATCTTTTCCCTGCACAAAAACTTCAAACACAGAGTCGGGCAGATCATTCGACAACGGGTGGGAATAACACTTGTAAGTGATGATACGCATCTACATTCTGCCAAGCAGCTTGGCTATTGCCACTATGAAACTCTTTTACGCATCCGTTATAATTTCCGTTGCCATAGCCATCGCGCTCCATGAGAGAAAATGCCCTTTGAGGCTATTAAACCGACTTTTCTGCCGTTGAGCAAACTAAAGCGGAATACCTCAAGATCAATCTAAAATGCCGCGCGCCAACGCTGATTACTGAATAGTGTTTCTCTAGAAATTTCTTTGGCTCCCAAAGACCCGGTCAAAGCGGCGCAAATACGCGAGAAGTGCGGAAAAACATGACTGCCTCGTGCAAATACCTATAAGATACACTGCTGTGTGGGCCATGTGTGCTTGGTGAAAAGCTCAGTTTATCCGACCCTTATCTTTTGTGGTCAGGAATTGGCTTATGGGCGACAAAGTTGACATCGCTGCTTTTCCTAAATTGATCGACTTTTGCACAGCCATGGCAGCCCGAACCTCAGCAATTGCTGACAAAGCTGTCGGTAGTTTATACAGCTGGGCAAAACCTTCCTCCGGTTACCAACACAAAGCCGAGCGAAGCGAGGCCATGACCGCTCGGGACGGGGGTTTTTGGGCACCAAAAAACCTCGGGTCGGCGGTTAGCCTTTGGTGGCCTTAAGGTGCGCCACTATCAGCTTTGCGACCGCCTCGGAATGCGAAATTGGGCCCAGATGCGCCGCATCGGGAATAACCTTGCACAGCGCATGGGGGATTTGCGATGCGATCACCTTGATAATATGATGCACCACCCCCGGAGAGCGCCCACCCGCCATCAACAACACCGGCACCGTCACGTTGCGCAACCCCTCAAAAATGGTTTTTTGCGGGGAAATAATCGATGCTTCACCGGCCATAATCAGCGGAATTGTTTTCAACAGATAGGCCTGCTGCATCTCGGGAAGATTATTAAAATCCTCACCATTCCAGCGGGCCAGAAACGCCTGCGCCGCCGCGCGCCAATCTTGCGCCATGGCGGCCTTCACAAACGGGGCTGAATCCTGCGCCTCTTGCGCATAGGCTTGCTGGTTGGCCTCAGATAACAGGGCAAAATAAACCGGTTCATACAGGAAAATGCCGGAAATCAGTTCAGGATGTTCAACCGCCAATCGCAGGGCAACCGTGGCCCCGAAACTGTGGCCGATCAGATAACAAGGCTGATCAGCACGGTTGAGCAGCTCAAGCGCAATATCGCAGGCCTGATCATGAATATCCACATCCGCAATCAACCCGGTTTGCCCATGGCCCGGTAAATCAAACCCGGTCATGGAAAAATCCTTGGCCAAATGCCCCATTAACGGTGCAAACGCCCCCGAATGCGCCAAGGCACAATGGATCATAACGACGTCAGCGCCGCGCCCCTGTCGCCGCAGTCCAACACCTCGCCCCGCAATTATCTCAATCGTCATCTTGCCCTCTTTTTAGCCTGAATATTGTCGGATTCCGATCATTGCAACAGTTTTGCAACATTAGCTCTATGAACTCGGCTTTACCGCCTATGCAAACCGGTTTGAGAGTGTTAGGTGACCTCATGAAATCGCGCTGACCCAACTCAGCGAATTCTGTGGCCACAAAGGGACATTTCTCATGCACAGTATTTCACAGCCCAAAATTATTTCCGGCAATGCCAATCCCACGCTCGCGAAAAAAATCGCGCGGTATATGGGTATGGTTGACGGTGAACCGGTGCATATCATGGACGCGCGCGTTGAACAATTCAACGATCAGGACATCTTTGCTGAGGTTTATGCAAATGTCCGCAACGCAGATATGT
>CAZSSS010000072.1:0-7423 GCA_964609255.1 uncultured Rhodobacterales bacterium | reverse complement strand
CAACCCCCGGCGTTGCGCCGCCGCAATACAGATCACCAGATCAAGCCCGTGGTCCTTGGCCAATGCTGACCATTGTTCCTGAATTTGGCGGTCATCTTGGGGCGGAATGCTTAGGCGCGTGCCGACATTCACCCCGTCATGGTAAAAGAACACGCGGCTGACCTCATGGCCTTTGGCCAGCGCTGCCTTGACAAAATTATAGGCGGAATCCGACGCTTGGTGCGTGTATGGACCCTCAGATACGACAATACCGAACTTCATTTTCAGCCCCTAGAAATGCACATGTGCGGACGCGTTCATGGTCTTGCGCGAGCCAGTCCATGTGTCGATATGGTGTTTGGTGAACGCCAATTCGGTCATCTCGAAAAACCGGCTCCAGCCGATGCGTTCAATCCATTCGCCCATGCGTTCCCAATGTTTTGCATCCTTTTTATAGGCTTTAACAATGCGCAGAACCACAGCGTTGACCTCAGGCCAATGGGGGGCATTGTTGGGCAGGTTGGCGACAACAAGTTTGTGAAACGTAGGCTTGGAGCGCGCATTAGAATGCTTGCCGCCAACCCAAATCGCAATCTTGGTGCTTTCGGCTGAGTTGATCTGCATCGGTGGGCAGGGTGGATAACAGGCACCGCAACAGATGCATTTTTTCTCATCAATCTCAAGGCTCGGCTTGCCGTTGACCATCGCGGGGCGAATGGCCGCCACAGGGCAACGGGCCACAACGGCGGGGCGTTCGCAGACATTGGCCACCAGATCATGGTTGATTTTTGGCGGTTTGGTATATTGCACATTGATGGCAATATCGCCCTGCCCGCCGCAATTAATCTGGCAACAAGACGTGGTAATGCGCAAGCGGTTTGGCATTTCTTCCTTGATGAACTCGCTGTGCAGCATGTCCATTAGGCCTTTAACAACCCCCGAGGCATCGGTGCCCGGAATGTCGCAATGCAACCAGCCCTGCGTGTGGCTGATCATCGAAACCGAGGCCCCCGTGCCACCAATCGGAAAACCGTTGGCGTTCAGTTCAGCAATCAGCGGCTCAACCTTGGCCTGATCCGCCACCATGAATTCGATGTTTGAGCGCGTCGTGAAACGCACATAACCATCAGCATATTGGTCACCAATATCGCAAAGCTTGCGGATGGTATAAACATCCATCTGGCGCTGCGTTCCGGCGCGAACCGTCCATAGCTGATCACCCGATTTGGCAACATGGCGCAAAACGCCAGCCTTGGGGCGGTCGTGATAATCCCATGTGCCATAGTTTTTAACACTTAACGGGTGCATAAACGGCATCGGGTCAGGCACGCCAACTTCATCAGGCGTCCGTGGTTTTTTGCTCATCTCGTTCATAATCTTGTCTCCCTTACCGCTAAGCGGCGAAATTCGTAGGGTGCGTGGTTTCCACGCACCGCGTGATCAACCATCAACCGTCAAGCCAGCCTCAGCCGCTTTGCGCTCAAACCATTTTGCCGATTCCTCGTCAAAATCATCGGTCCGCACATAGCTGGAGGTCGTCGGGTGGTTGACCATATTTGGATCAGCGTCAATTTCCAGTGCTTCAAGAAACGCCGGAACGCCGATCCGGTCAATGGTTTCACCAATGCGTTCATGTTCCAGCGCGTTATCGGCAAAAAACTCAATTACCGCTTCGGCGAAATCCTGAAGCTCTTCAAAATCTTCCTCGGTTTCCAGTTTGATAAACGGCTTGATCATGGTGCCCATCAGGTCACCAACTTTTAAGGATCGTTTGCCACCGATCATGATGCTGGCGCCCCGATCATCGCCGGGCGACAGGGCTTTGGTCATCACGTTGATACAGTGCATACAACGCACACAGGATTTGTTGTCGATCTCCAGCGTGTCATCGTCATTGAGCGAAATTGCGCGGGTCGGACACATGGAAACCACCGTATCAATGGTGTATTTCCGGCCTTTTTCGGCGATATGCTCTTTGACCTTTTCCTGATTGATCTTAATGTCATCGCGCCATGTGCCAATCACCGCAAAATCAGCGCGGTGAATGGCGTTCACGCAGTCATTACCACAACCGGAAAACTTGAATTTGAATTTATACGGCAGAGATGGCCGGTGCATTTCATCAAGAAATTTGTTGATGATGCCACGCTGGGCTTTCACGCCGTCAAAACACGATTGCTCACAACGGGCATGACCAACACAAGACATCGAAGTCCGCAACGCCGGGCCAGCGCCGCCAAGGTCAAAGCCAATTTCGTTCAGCTCATCAAAGGCTTTTTGCGCGTTCTCGGACGTGCAGCCCTGAAACATAATATCGCCAGACTGACCATGAAACGCAATCAGGCCAGAGCCGTGCTTTTCCCAGATATCACAAAGCTGGCGCAGCAAATCGGTGGTATAATGGAAACCCGCGGGCGGCATAATGCGCAATGTGTGGAATTCTTTTGATTCAGGGAATTTGTCCGCAACTTCGGAGAACCGCGGAATAATGCCGCCGCCATACCCAAAAACAGACAGCGTGCCACCCTTCCAATACCCCATGCGGTTTTCATAGGAATGGTTGAGCTGGCCCATAAGGTCATTCATCATTGGCGCATATTGCTCGCCTTTTGAATCGCGAAGACGCTTTAATCCGGTTACAAAGCTGGGCCAAGGCCCGTCTTCCAACTGGTCAAGCATTGGTGTTGGGTGCATACCGTTTTGGTCTGCATCATCCTTCAAATCGCCATCTTTCATCGCGTGTCTCCCTTATGCGCGCGCATTCCGCTTTCCGGCCCTGCCGGCTGTTTGGCCGCCATCTTATGGCATAAACCCGTAATTACAGGTAAAGCTAAGACATTCTTGAAAACTGATTGCATCTCTCTCGCTTAAATTTATATATTACAATAATGGAATGTAAAGCAAAAGATATGATTAAACCGCGCAGCGCCACGCATTATATGCATAACTCTGCATTTATCGCAGGAAGGAGCCGTTGAAAATGCAAGATAATTTCAAAATGGTCGCAGGTGGCGGGTTTTCGGGCAAGCAGTGGCAATTGGATGATTCCCGTTGGTATAATGACTGGCGCAACTGGAAACTGGGGCTTTGGGCGCGCCATGATACCCTGAATTTCAGCAAAATCGCGGATTTGGCCAATCCAACAACAGCCGAGCGCGATTTGATTCTGACGCAATGCAACATAAACGGATATGCCTTTTATACCAGCCCCCCCCGCATAACCAACACCCCCCTTGCGCTGCGCCAATTTACCGATCATTTTGGCCTGAATATTGCCGAAACCCATCGTTCAGCGGGGGATCACGGGGTTGTGGCGCTAAAAGTTTCCCAATCCAAGAACCAGCGCGGTTATATCCCCTATTCCCGCAAAGCCATGAACTGGCATACCGACGGATATTATAACGGCCCCGATGATACCATCCGCAGTTTTGTTCTGCATTGCGCCCGGCCCGCTGGCGCTGGCGGGCAAAATCAGCTTATCAACCCCGAGATCGCCTATCTGCGGCTGCGTGACCAAAACCCGGAATATATCGCGGCCCTGATGACCCCCGACGCCATGACCATTCCCGCCAATACCGAAACCGATGGCAGCATCCGCCCCGCCAGCGTCGGGCCGGTATTCAAGGTGGAAAACGGCGCGCTGATCATGCGCTATACCGCCCGCACCCGCAGCATTAACTGGAGCAGCACCGCCGCCCCCGCCGCCAAAGCCTTGCAAAAAATCCTTGAAACCGAAACCAAATTCCTTATCCAAACCACGCTGCAAGCCGGCCAAGGTGTGTTATCAAACAACTGTTTACATAACCGCACCAGCTTTGACCCCGGCGAGGATACCAGCAACCGCTTGATGTATCGCATCAGGTTTCACAACCGAATTGAAGGAGGCTAACATGGCCAGACTGTCCGATCTTATCATCGCCAACCCCGATGTCACCAGTTTTGAAGACTTGGAGCTGCTGGTCGCACATGCGGGCGAATCCGGCCATATGTTCATTGAATTTGACGTAAAACCCGATTATCGCAATACCCCAAAGAAATGGGAATGGCGGCTGGAATCCGCCTTCACAAGGGGCATTCATTATGACAAATAAAATGACACCAATGGCGGATTATCAACTGCCATATATGCGAAAACTGGCGCTGGCCAATCACGAATTCGAGAGCGGCATGCACCTGCTGCGCCTGACTTTCCGAGAGGGCAACCGCATCACCGCCATCGACGTTGATCGTGATAATGCGGCGGCCATCGGCCAAGCCATGCTTGATTGGGCCGCAACACAATAAAGGGGGCCAAAAATGGACCATCTACCGATATTTCTGGACGTCAAAGGCAAGAAAATCATCATTGACGGCGGCGGCACCCCTGCGGCGCGGCGTGCGGAACGGGCATTAAATGCCGGTGCCAAGGTCTCAATTTTTTGCCCAAATCTGTCAGCTGAATTTGACCCCTTGTTGATGAACGCCAACCTCAGCTATTTCCCCCGCGCGCCTGAACAATCGGATTTCGCCGATTGCATCGTGGCCTATGGCGCCACCGAAAACGATGCCCGCGACGCGGCGCTTTACAAAATGGCCAAACAGGCCAACGTGCTGGTTAATATCGCTGATGTGACGCATTATTGCGATTTTATCACCCCCAGCGTGGTTGACCGCTCACCGCTGGTGATCGCCGTATCATCGGGGGGCAACGCGCCGGTGATTGCCCGCATTCTGCGCGCCCGCATTGAGGTGATGCTGCCAAGCGCCTATGGCCGCCTGACCAAATTTGTCGGCGGGTTTCGCGATGCGGTCATGGACAAGCTGAAAACCACCGATCAGCGCCGCCATTTCTGGGAAAACACCATTGAGGGCCAAGTCGGGGATTTCTTTCTGGCCGGAGACGCCGAGGCCGCTGGCAAGCGCCTGTTGCAAGACCTCGAAAATGCCAGCAACGCCGCTGACACAACCCAAATGGGTGAGGTGTATCTGGTTGGCGCTGGCCCCGGTGACCCCGACCTGCTGACCTTCAAAGCCCTGCGCCTGATGCAACGCGCTGATGTGGTGCTGTATGACCGGCTGGTCTCGCCCGAAATCATGACCTTGGTGCGCCGCGACGCTGAGCGCGTCAACGTCGGAAAAGCCCCCCGCCAACACACCATGGTGCAAGAGGACATCACCGAATTGATGGTCACCCTCGCCAAACAGGGCAAACGCGTGTTGCGCCTTAAGGGCGGAGACCCGTTTATCTTTGGTCGCGGCGGTGAGGAACTCGAAGAACTGGCCGCAAATGCGGTGCCCTTTCAGGTGATCCCCGGCATCACGGCCGCGTCTGGCTGTGCGTCTTATGCGGGCATCCCGCTGACGCATCGTGACCACGCGCAATCTTGCGTGCTGATCACCGCGCATGGCAAAGACGGGGTGCTTGATCTGGATTGGAAAACCCTGATTAACCCCAGCCAAACCGTGGTGGTTTATATGGGGCTGAGCAGCCTTGATATCCTGTCAGCACAGTTTCTGAAACACGGGCTGGACCCCAGCACCCCAGCGGCGGTGGTAGATAACGGCACCCGCAGCAATCAATCGGTGGTCACCGGCACGATTTCCGACATCCACCAAAAGGTCGCCGCGTCAGCCCTCAAAGGCCCCGCCCTGATTATCATCGGATCAGTGGTGCGGCTGCGCGATGATCTGCGCTGGTTTACCGAAACCGATCAGCGCGATCACAAAATGACCCTGCACGCGCAGGAAAACCTCTAACATTTTCTTTGTTTTCTAAATACTCAATGGGCGAATTGGCAGCCAAGCGAGGCTATTGGATTTTTTAGTACACCGTTCCCTGCAAATTCAGCAGATCGTTCCCTTCAAATGCTTGTGTAAAGCTATCCTTCGGCAATACGTGAAAGCGGGTATTGGTGGCTGTTGCCTCAACAATACGATCACAACGAAATATGCGCGGCGCGGCGCGGAGATGATCGACAGCAAGCACATACCAAACTGGATAGTTTAACATTAGATAATGCGCTTCTATCTCTCGTGTGGTCGTCCTCCCGCCTTCGTCTTGATAGCGGATGACAAGGGATTTTTGGTTCAAAAAACTCTGATGCAACGTTTGAATAATGCGCGTTCCCGGTGGGACAAATGTCTGCTGAACAAATGTCGAGGCCGTTGCCCCGATCAGCACCCTTGACTTGATACTATCAACCCTATGCCGTTTGTTCGGCGCAAACGACGCCACAAGCTGCCGCCTGATCGAGCCCAGATTTGCAAGAAATATTGGCGAGTTCATTTGCTCTGCTACGGCGATGCTGATCAATAGATCCACAGCTTCGATATAGCTCAGGTTCAGACGCCCAACGCCCCAATTACGGTCCAGCCTCACACCACCGCCCCGGCCTCTATCTGCATCGATGGGAAGCCCCTGATCACGCATCAATTGTATGTCACGCGCGATTGTACGCTCGCTCACATTATGCAACTTGGCAAGGGTTTTGATGGTGCAAAGTTCATCTTGTTTGAGATGCGCGGCCAAAAGCTCAAGTCTTCTCAGCCTGTCATATGAATTTGCGCGCGCCATCAATCAAATACGCCATAAAATGTCATGTTAGTCAATATACACCTCACAATACAAACCCCTCAATGGAGAAACAAATGCCTGAAAATACCAATTTCCCAAAGCCCACCCTTATTCCAGTTAACGGCGTGGAACTCGAAGTCTTTGAAGCAGGCCGCGAAAATGCAGGTAAACCCATTGTGCTTTGCCACGGTTGGCCAGAGCATGCCTTTTCTTGGCGCTATCAAATACCCGCGCTTGCCGCAGCGGGCTATCATGTCATCGTTCCAAACCAACGCGGTTATGGCAACTCATCCTGCCCCAGCGATGTGACAGATTATGACATTGCACACTTGTCAGGTGATCTCGTCGCGCTTCTCGATCATTTTGGCTACGAAAAAGCCACCTTTGTCGGCCATGATTGGGGCGCAGCTGTGGTTTGGGGGCTGACCTTATTGCACCCAGACCGGGTAAATGCGGTTATAAACCTAGCCTTGCCTTATCAGGAACGCGGGGAAATGCCTTGGATCGAGATGATGGAAGCCATATTTGGCGGAGACTTCTATTTTGCCCACTTCAACCGACAGCCAGGCGTCGCGGACGCCGTATTGAGAGATCATACATCCCAGTTCCTTCGAAATATATTCCGCAAGAACGTGCCCCCCACGCCGCCTGAACCGGGTATGATGATGATCAATCTCGCCAGAGTAGAAATGCCCCTCGGTGAACCTGTGATGAACGATCTTGAGCTGGCCGTTTTTATCTCTGCCTTTGAAACAACTGAGTTCACAAGCAGCATAAACTGGTACAGAAATCTTGATCGAAACTGGCACTTATTAGCCGACGTGGAACCGATTATCCAACAGCCTACACTTATGATCCATGGCGACCAGGATTTAATCCCGCAGTTTGAAA
>CAZSSS010000071.1:0-7435 GCA_964609255.1 uncultured Rhodobacterales bacterium | reverse complement strand
CCGCCACCAAAGGCGCAATTTTGGCAAATCGGGTCCAAAGATCAAAATCTGCGGCCAAATCATAAGATAAATCCAACCCGTGCACAGCATCCCACAGCGAGCGTCGCCAGAAAATGTTTTCTTGTTGCAAATACCCGGCATACCAGCGCGAATACCAGCCGTTTTGGATGAATTTCTGCGGATAGCTCGCCAGTTTTGCCTGCACCTGCACCATTTGGCCCTGCGCGTTTAAAAATGCAGGTAAGCCGGTGATCCACATCACATCGGGGAATTCTTGGAAAATTTCGGTTACAACATCCACGGTCCAAGGCATCAGAATATCATCGGCATTTATCCAGCACATAATATCGCCGGTTGCCCGCGACATGCCCTTGGCAATGGCATGATACTGCCCGTCATCCGGTTCGGAAATCAGCACATCAATGCTGTCAGAATATGGTTTGATACAGGCCAGCGTTCCATCGCTCGACCCCCCATCGACAATGATATATTCTGGCCGTTTGGTTTGGTTGCGCAGTGATAACACTGTCTGCTCAATCCATGGTTCCATATTGTAACATGCTGTTATTACCGACATTTTCATAATGTCTTCCCATGTTTCAATTTTTGGGAAACCACCAGCCAGACAAATTTTGGTGCCAAAATCAAATAACGCCGCCACAGGCGCCGTGGTTCCGAGGCCAGCCGGTGCAGCCATTCCAACCCCGATTTTTGCATCCATTTTGGCGCACGCCTGACCTGCCCCGCATGAAAATCAAATGCAGCGCCAACACCGATCAGCGTCGCGGGCAGTTTTTTGAAAACACTCTCCATCCAGTATTCCTGTTTTGGCGTTGACATGCCAACCCATAAAATATCTGCTTTGCTTTTTGTTATACGGTCAATAATGGCCACGCTCTCGGCCGGGGTGAATTCACGAAAAGGCGGACATTCAATGCCAACAATTTTTGCCTTTGGGCAGGTTTTTTCGAATTTTTCGACCAATAATTCCGCAACACCCGGTTTTCCACCAAAGAAATAGTGTTTGATGCCGGGGTTTTGGCCAATCTCAATCAGTTTTTCCATCAAATCTGCCCCGCAAGCACGGCCAATGTCGTGCCCCGCCAAACGCCCCAAAAACACCAAGGGCATACCGTCAGGCGTTATCATTGCCGCAGATTTATGTAACTGGCGCAGCCGTGGCGATTTAACCGATAACATAACGCCATGCACATCCCTGACACAGACAAACCTGCCGGTATTATCATTTGCCCAGCCAAGTATGGTATGGGCAGCCCGTTCAAGATTGGTGATCGCAACGTCAAGACCAAGCACATCAAATGTTTTGCTGTTTTTTTGATCAATTGAAGTCATGTCGGCAGCTTTTCAAAATTTTCACCTGATAAATAGTGCGATTTCAACGCGTGGATTGTGGCCAGTGTTGAAACACCAATCAATTTTTTTACCCAAAGATAATGGGCAATATTCTGCACACTCATGCCGAATGCAAAACAACAGGCCACCCCGACAATGCCCCAATATTGCGCAGCAATGGCCGCACTTATCAGCGCCAATACCGAAAAAACAGCCGTCGATTTCATCATCAAAACCTGATGCCCGCATAACAGCAAACATTGGCCGCACGAACCCGTCAGGGCATTCACCACCCTGCCCGCACATAAAATAACCAGCGTAAAGCTGGCCCAAGCATAATTACTACCAAATAATATCGTCAGAATTTCTTTGCCAAATATGGCAACAATAACCAATGCCAGCACCGCAGGCACCCCTGAGACAAAAGCCCCGAGACGCAGCACTCGTTCCAGTTGATCCAGTTTGTTTAGTTCAAAAAGCCGGACAATTTGCGGGGCAATCACAGCATTAACAATCATTCCGGGCAGTAAAACCAGCAAGGCCAACCGCAGCACTACGCCATAAACCGCAACGTCTTGATGGCTCAGAAACGCCGCTACAATCCAAATATCTGCCTGATTATTGAAAAAAACCGTAATTTCAGTCAAAAATATAGGTATCGCAAGGGCACCAAGCCCGATCGGGGCAGTCAAATTTACACGGCGTGAAATTTTTGCGTTTCGGAAAAACAAAATTCCGGCGGCCATACATGTTATAAAAATACCAAATGTTGCCAGAATAATCACCTGCTCCAGCGACAAGTTCCGGGAAAATACAAATAATGTTACCAGCAAAGTTGCAAAAATAACCGCGCTGCCCGCCCCATCAAACAGGCCCGCAAGCCGCAAAAACTGAAAGCCGCGGAAAAATTCGCTGAATACCTTTTGAACCGCCAATAAAATTGCCCAAACCAGAACCACAAGGCTCCATTCTGCACCAATAAAAAACAGCCCGTTCAGCACAAAACCGCCCGCACCGGCCAGCCACAGAAAACCGAAAATCCCGCTGCTTAATAAAAGCAACCGAAGCGTTTGAAAAACAATTTGGCGCAATTTGGCAGGCTCTGCTTTGGCCATTGACTGAGCAATCAGTTTCATTGCCGCAACCGCCAAACCCGATTGAATAATAATTGCCAAAAACCCTGACAGAGCAAATAGCAGCAGAAAAATACCCATGTCATTCTGGTTTAAAATTCGGGTCAATAGCGAAATTGACAATAAACCCGCCGCCATTCCGCAAATTTTTGCGACAAATATCCACAAGCCATCGCGCAGTGTTTTGCCGCGCAAAAGCGCAGCAATTCCGTGGCGGGTGCTGGGCTTATTTGCGCCCATATCTATCCTCAAACCGCACAATATCATCTTCGCCCAAATAAGTCCCGGACTGAACTTCAATAAGTTCCAAGGGCACCAGTCCGGGGTTTTCAAGCGCGTGAATTTCCCCCAGCGGAATATATGTAGATTGGTTTTCTGACAATAATATTGTTTCTTCCCCACGCGTTACCTTGGCGGTGCCTTTGACAACCACCCAATGCTCTGCACGGTGATGATGCTTTTGAACCGACAGTTTTGCCCCCGGATTCACGGTTATTCGTTTAACCTGATACCGTTCAGCGCGGTCGATTGTGTCGTATTTACCCCACGGGCGGTAAACATCGCGGTGGTAATCCACCTCATCGCGACCCGCTTTTTTCAGGTCTTCAACCAGTGTTTTTATATTCCCCACCTCTGATTTTGGTGCCACAAACACCACGTCTTTGGTCTCAACGATCACCATATCTTTGACACCAATTGTCGCAATAAGCCGGTGGCCGGAATTGATATAATTCCCCTGCCCACCAGTATTCAGAACATCACCAATGATGCAATTATCCGACGCGTCTTTGTCAGAACTTTCCCAAAGCGCGGCCCAGGAACCGATGTCGCTCCAGCCTGCCTGCATGGGCACCACAACCGAGGCTTCGGTATGCTCCATCACCGCATAATCAACCGATTGCGCGGGGCATTCCAGAAATGCCTGTTCGCTGTAACGAATGAAATCCATGTCTTTTTTACGTCCGGCAAACGTATTTTGACAGGCGCGCAATATATCGGGGCGAAACTTTTCCAGCTCCTCCAGAAACCGGGTTGCACGGAACATAAAAATGCCGCTGTTCCAAAAATAACCGCCCTCAGATAAAAACCGGTTTGCGGTTTTTTTATCCGGTTTTTCAACAAACTGATCCACCCGCCACGCGTTTGACCCCGGCATAACGTCGCCAACACGGATATATCCATACCCGGTTTCCGGTTT
This sequence comes from uncultured Rhodobacterales bacterium, assembly GCA_964609255.1. Lineage (GTDB taxonomy): Bacteria > Pseudomonadota > Alphaproteobacteria > Rhodobacterales > Rhodobacteraceae > UBA3077. Next base: position 3,751 of record CAZSSS010000071.1, on the reverse strand, counting down.
TTCGGGCGCAATGCCGAATGTCACAAGATGGCCGGCTTGCGCAACGGGTTCCGCCAGCAAAATGGCGCTTTGGAATGCGTCAAGATCGTCAATTTTATGGTCAGCCGGCATTGCCAGCAATATCGGATCATCGCCATTGCAAAGGGCCTCCAACGCCGCCAACGCCAATGCAGGCGCGGTGTTTCGGCCAACGGGTTCCAGAATGATCATCGCGTTATCAACCTGCATTTGCCGCACTTGTTCTGCGGCCAGAAACCGGGTTTCCTCGTTGCAGATCAACAGCGGCGGCAAATGGGCCAGCCCGGACAACCGGTTAAGCGTTTCTTGCAACAGCGTCAAACCACCATCAAGCGCAAGATACTGTTTTGCATAATGTTTTCGGGATAAGGGCCAAAGCCGTGTGCCAGAACCCCCTGCCAGAATAACAGGTAATATCGTTGCGGGTTTTTCGAAATTTTCTGCCATGTTATTTCCTGAATTGTCCCTGATTTTCGCTAAACCATTTATATGACAATTTCAGCCCGTCATGTAACCCCACTGATGGCCGCCAGCCCAGTGCGCCAATCAGTGAAATATCAAGCAGTTTTTGCGGGGCACCATCAGGTTTTGAGCTGTCAAATTTCAATGCCCCGTTAAATCCACACACCTGACCAACTAATTTGGCCAATTCCTTGATGCTTATGTCGCGACCATATCCAATATTTATATGGGAACACATGTCGCGCGTTGCCGCCTTATAATCCTGTTTTGGCAGGGCCATAATATGCACGCAGGCCTGCGCCAGATCATCGACATACAAAAACTCGCGCCGCGCGTTGCCACTGCCCCAGATCGTGACCGATGCAGCATTATTTTGCGCTGCTTCAAAAAATTTGCGTATAAGTGCCGGAATAACATGGGAATTTTGCACATTAAAATTGTCAAAACACCCATATAAATTTGTCGGCATAACCGAGCGGAAATCACAGCCGTATTGACGGTTATAACTTTCGCACAGCTTTATTCCGGCGATTTTTGCAATCGCATATGGTTCGTTTGATGGTTCCAACGGCCCGCTTAACAACGCAGATTCGCGCATTGGTTGGTCGGCATTTTTGGGGTAAATGCAGCTTGAGCCAAGGAAAAGCAACCGTTTGACCCCGGCAATATGGGCCGCATTAATGATATTTGCCTCAATCATCAGATTGTCAAAAATGAACGCGGCGGGAAAAGTATTATTGGCATGAATACCGCCAACTTTGGCAGCGCATAAATACACCTGATCAATCTGGTTCTGCGCAAAAAAATCCATTACTGCGGCTTGATTTGTCAGGTCCAGATCTGCGCTGCTGCGGGTCAAAATGGTGATATTATCGTTATCAGCCAAGGCCCGCATGATGGCGCGGCCGACCATGCCATTATGCCCGGCAATAAATATAACCGGTTTATTCAACGCAGATGCTCGGCTCAAATCCATGCTCCTGCAACAGGGCTAGTTGTTTGGCTGTGTTCAAATCCTCAGCCACCATTTCAGCGCACAGGTCCGGCAGGGAGGTTTCGGGATGCCAGCCCAAATTCCGAATGGCTTTGGCTGGGTTGCCCAGCAAGGATTCGACCTCAGCCGGGCGGTAATAACGCGCATCAACACGCAAGATAATATCACCGGCGCGAATTCCAGGGCAATCGCGCCATTTTACGGTTTCAACAATGGCGACCTCGTTCAGGCCCTCGCCCTCAAAGCGCAGCGTAATCCCCAATTCCTGTGCTGACATTCTGATAAAATCGCGCACCGAATGTTGCACACCAGTGGCAATCACATAATCCTCGGGGCTGTCTTGTTGCAGCATCATCCACTGCATCCGCACATAATCCCGTGCGTGCCCCCAATCCCGTTTTGCATCAAGGTTGCCCATAAAAAGGCATTCCTCAACACCTTGTGAAATATTGGCAAGACCACGAGTGATTTTACGCGTAACAAATGTTTCGCCGCGCCGTGGGGATTCGTGATTAAAAAGAATGCCGTTGCAGGCAAACATACCGTATGCCTCACGGTAATTTATCGTGATCCAATGGGCATACATTTTGGCGACCGCGTAAGGGGATCGCGGATGAAAAGGCGTCGTTTCGGTTTGTGGCGTTTCGGTAACCTGCCCATACAGCTCCGAGGTTGAGGCCTGATAAAACCGGATGGATTTTTCACAGCCAAGCAGGCGAATAGCCTCCAAAATCCGCAATGAGCCAAGCGCATCAATATCAGCCGTATATTCGGGGGTTTCAAAACTGACCGCAACATGGGATTGCGCGGCAAGGTTATAAATCTCGTCGGGTTTGGTGTCTTTGATGATCCGGATAATATTCGAGGCATCGGATAAATCACCATAATGCAGCTTGAAACGGTTATGGCCTTCAAACGGATTTTGATAAATATGATCAACGCGCTGCGTATTAAAGGACGATGACCGCCGTTTTATTCCATGCACAAACTAGCCTTTTTCAAGCAATAGTTCAGCCAGATAAGACCCGTCTTGCCCGGTTATTCCGGTGATAAGTGCGGTTTTGCGGGCCTGTGTCATTTTTTCACCTGCGCCTGACCAAGATGGAATATTTTGTCAGGCATCTTTTGGCTGCTGCGGATTACGGCTGCAAACATCGCCATGTAAACCGCGCCACACAAAGCCACCAAAACAGCCGCGTTTTTGGTGCTTGGTTCCGCGCTGTAAACCAGCCCCAGACTTGACGCGGGGATAAGCCACAGCATAACGCTGGTGACCGCGTTTTGTGAAAATTCAACCCCGAATATTGTCATATTGCGTGACCAGCTTTTGTAAACCCGGTGATGCAAATGGGCCGAATCCGGTTGCCCAAGCCCCGCGTCACCTTGTAAAAACCGGCGCCCAATCGAGAAAACGGTTTCCATAACCGGATACCCCAAAATCAGCAGGCTGATCCAAGGCGAAACATCCGAATTCCGGCTGGGCAACATTACCGCCAGAACTCCCACTAAAAAACCGGCAAAATAGGCACCGCCATCCCCCAGAAACAACTTACCAGTGGGAAAGTTGATGACAAAAAGCCCGGCAAAAATTGATGCCAAAATCAACGCGAATGAAAAGATGAAATCATCCCCAACCCTCCACCCGACCAAGGCAAAGGACAGCGAAATAAAAATCAATGTTCCAATCGCTAGGCCATGAAATCCGTCGATCAAATTGATGGCATTGGCGATGCCGCCAATGGCAAACGCGGTGAATACGATCGAAATAACGGGAACAGCAAGCAAGGGCGAAAATGCAGGAATACCGATATTTGAAAGGGAATAACCGCTAAGCAAAACAAATATCAGCCCCGAGGCAATCGTGGCCAATAACCGTGTGCGAACCGAAATTGTCTTTAAAATATCCTCAGCCAGACCAAAAATCAGCGCCGGTAATCCAGCCAAACCGATAATAAGCAACAGGGTGAATGTTTCGGCTTTTGTCAAAAGTAATACGACCAAAAACCCGAGCGCCAGTGCAATACCCCCAACCCGCGGCGTCGCGCCGTGGTGGAATTTTTGTACCCCCACCACATCGTCATTGGTAAAATCCCCGTGAAACTTTTTGGTCAAAAGCAATGCAGCACAACTGAAAAGCGTTATTAAGAAACCCGCGCCACACAAAAATCCTGTGCTTAAGTATTCCACTTTTTACTCCTTACACCACATAACAACCTATACGCGTATATACATTTACACCCATCTTGAATCTGTGTCTACATTTTTTGAAAAATTTTA
>CAZSSS010000070.1:0-7468 GCA_964609255.1 uncultured Rhodobacterales bacterium | reverse complement strand
GCCCAGTCACCACAGGCCCGACACCCGCCGACCACCGGATTAATGCGCCGGTTTTAAGGGATTGAAGGGTGGAAATTTGTGCAAGGTCCAACGGCGATATGGCCGATTCTGCCGCGATGTCCATGTCTTGGCCCAACACCATGCCCTGCCCTCCGGCGGCTTTGGCAAGCGCGCCGATCAAGGCAATTGGCGCGTTGATATCTGCCAAAATTTCAAACCCCATCGCCTGAAGCGCGTCGCCCGCCAACACAGCCGTTGCATCATCCCATCTAATATGAACGGTTGGCAGGCCGCGCCGCAGGTCGTCATTATCCATGGCCGGAAGGTCATCATGCACCAGCGAATAGGCATGGATGCATTCAATTGCCGCCGCTGCCCCGTCAGCCTGATGGGGGGGCACATCAAAAAGCGCCGCGCCCTCGATCACCAGAAACGCCCGCAGACGTTTACCGCCATTCAGCACTGCATAACGCATGGCATCTGCAATGCGATTACCCTTTGGCAACAAATTATCAAGGCTGTTTTCCACGCGCGTGGCCGCTTGGCCCAGTGCAGATTGAAACGCCGCCTCTGACATATTAGCCAGCCTCAACCGGTTTGGTGCCGGTGGCTTGGCCATCTGCATTCAGGGTGATTTGCGCGACTTTTTCCTCAGCCTCGGCCAGCTTTTTCTCACAGTGCTTTTTAAGAACATCCCCGCGTTCATAAAGCTTGATTGATTCTTCCAGCGGCACATTACCTGATTCCAGTTGCCCCACAACGGTTTCCAATTCGGCCATTGCGGCCTCAAAACTAAGGTCTTTGGTCATTGTGCATTCTCCTGTAACACGCGAACATGGCCTGCAACGCTGCGGCCAAGGGCATCCAGATCATAGCCGCCCTCTAGCGTGGAAACCAGCCGCCCGTTGCAATGTTTTTGGGCCAAAGTGCAAAGCTGCTGCGTGGCCCAGTTGAAATCGTCTTCATCCCAGTTCAACCCCGCCAGAGGGTCATCACGATGGGCATCGAACCCCGCAGAAATAAATATCATCTCCGGCTGCCACGCATCAATCGCGGGCAAGATTTCAGTGGTCATTTTGGCGCAAAAATACCCGCCGTCGTCGCCCTCGGGCATGGGCACATTCATAATTTGCCCATGCGCGCCGGTTTCATCTGCTGCGCCAGACCCGGGATAAAGCGGCATTTGGTGGGTCGAGGCAAAGAATATTCGCGCGTCATTCCACACAAGATCCTGAGTGCCATTGCCGTGATGCACATCAAAATCCATAATCGCGACCCGCTGCAATCCGTGATATTCAAGCGCGTGCTTTGCCGCAATCGCCACATTACCAAACAGGCAAAACCCCATTGGTTTGGCGGTTTCCGCGTGGTGGCCAGGCGGGCGGCAGGCCACAAAAACATTATCTGCCTGCCCCGCCATAACCATATCAACCGCAAGAACAACACCGCCAACCCCGCGCAATGCGGCATGATAAGTGCCCGCCGACATATGTGTGTCTGGGTCCAACGGACCAATTCCTGCGGCCTTTATATCATCAATATAGGATTGGGGATGGCAGCGCAGAATGTGCGTTTCTGTGCCGAGAGGTGCCTCAATGCGCGTTACGTCAAAATCTTTCAGCGCTGCGCTCACGGCTTGCAGCCGCGCCACCTGTTCGGGATGGCCGGCTGGGTTAATGTGGCTTAGGCAATCATCATGGGTTATCAAGGCTGTTGTCATGGGCTAAAGATAGGCACAGCCGCACGCCGCCACAAGCGAAAATCGGAGGAAAAGATGCCCGAATTGCCAGAGGTCGAAACCGTTTTGCGCGGGTTGGAACCTGTAATGACAGGGTTTACGATTACCAAAGCCGATATTCGCCGCCCCGATCTTCGTTGGCCATTTCCTGTGGATATGGCAGCGCGCCTAACGGGCAAAGCGGTTGAGCGGCTGCGCCGCCGGTCAAAGTATATTCTGGCAGATATGGATTCGGGCGAAACGCTGATTATTCATCTGGGCATGTCCGGGCGTATATTAATTGAAAACGGCAAGCCACCGCTGGAAAAACATGACCATGTGGTGCTGGACATGTCGAGCGGCGCTCGAATTCTTTTTAACGATGCGCGGCGGTTTGGCGCGATGGACCTTGGCGCGACTGATTCGATTGAGCACCACAAAATGCTGGTAAATCTGGGGCCGGAACCGCTAGGCAACCAGTTTGACGCGGATTATCTGTTTGATCGTTTCAAGAATCGCAAAATGCCGGTCAAATCTGCCCTGCTGGACCAGCGAATCGTTGCCGGACTGGGGAATATTTATGTGTGCGAAGCATTATGGCGCGCCAAAATCGCACCGGATACATTGTCGGGGCAACTGACGGAACATTCGGTTTCCGGGCTGGTTCCGATCATCCGCACCGTGCTGGAGGACGCCATCACCGCTGGCGGTTCCTCACTTAAAGATTATCGTCAAACCAACGGAGAACTTGGGTATTTTCAGCATTCCTTTGCCGTATATGGCCGGGAAAACCAACCGTGCCAGCGCGCGGGTTGCGGGGGCAAAATTCAAAGGTTTGCACAATCGGGTCGTTCAACATTCCATTGTCCAACCTGCCAGCAATAGGCCCGTTCAAGGGTTGCCAAGCCTCAAAATCGTGTTAGACCTAATGGCCTGAACGCTGCCAGGGGGAAAAACATGGCTTATGAAAACATCCTTGTAGAGGTCGCAGACCATGTATTGACCATCACGCTCAACCGTCCTGACGCGCTGAACGCCCTGAATAAGCAATTGCTGACCGAATTGGGCAAAGCCCTGTTTGACGCGAGCGCCGATAAAAACGTGCGGGTGATCATTATTACCGGCTCTGAAAAAGCATTTGCAGCGGGCGCAGATATAAAAGAAATGGGCGAGCAAAGCTTTGTTGATATGTTCCTGTCCGATTATTTTACTAATGAAACCGACGCCATTACCCGCGTTCGCAAACCAATAATTGCGGCTGTTTCGGGATATGCGCTGGGTGGTGGCTGCGAACTGGCGATGATGTGTGACTTCATTATTGCCTCCGATACCGCCAAATTTGGCCAACCCGAAATTAACCTTGGGGTAATGGCTGGCATTGGCGGAACCCAACGTCTGACACGGTTTGTTGGCAAATCAAAAGCCATGGAAATGAACCTGACGGGGCGGTTTATGGACGCAATAGAGGCCGAAAGCTCTGGCCTTGTCAGCCGCATTGTGCCGGTGGCTGACCTGTTAAAAGACGCGCAGATCACCGCAGCCAAAATCGCTGAAAAATCGATGATTACCACAATGGCGATCAAAGAATCGGTTAATCGGGCTTATGAGACAACCCTGCGCGAGGGAATCCTGTTTGAACGCCGGGTTTTTCATTCACTTTTTGCCACTGAGGACCAATCCGAGGGCATGAATGCCTTTGCGGAAAAGCGTGAACCGCAATTCCGTGATAAATAACGCTTGGATGTGTTGACTTAGCGAAGACTGAGGCGTAGAGAAACGCTTCATCTTTCACTATGCAAAGAACCGGAATTTATACATGGCAAATTCGCCCCAAGCTAAAAAACGTGCCCGCACCGCTGAACGCCGTGCTGTGATCAACAAAAACCGCCGCACACGGATCAAAACTTTTATTCGCCGCGTTGAAGAAGCCATTTCCGGCGGCGACCAGAAAGTTGCAGCCGAAGCGCTGAAATCTGCGCAGCCCGAAATCATGCGCGGCGTGACCAAAGGTATCTGGCATAAAACAACCGCCAGCCGTAAGGTTTCTCGGCTTGCTGCGCGCGTAAATGCGATGACAACCTAAAACAAATCATAATACCGAATCTGATGGGCACGCATTTTTGCGTGCCTTTTCTTTTGTCAAATAATTTATTATTTTTATTATCCATAGATTCACATTATTCCCCCGTCGCGCTATTGCCCGAATCTGCACGGTTGGGTAACTTCACCCCACGCTTTGCGAGTCTGCTCGCTGCCAGAAGGCGTCGTCAAATTTTACCATTCTGCCCTGCGGAACTGCATTTTCCGCTGTCAGATTCGTTTGCTTGAACGGAATTTGATGTTTCAAACACGGAGACCGTTAACGCATGAACGATGCAACTGAATTTGACGTAAGCGAAGCCTCGCCCAAACAAGCCTGGCAAGGTTTGGCATCAGATCCATGTTCGGTTCTTGTTGACGTGCGCACAAAATCCGAATGGAGCTATGTTGGTGGTCCTGATCTTGATGATCTGGACAAACAAGTGATTCAGGTTGAATGGCTGGCTTTTCCGGATATGGCGGTTAACCAGAACTTTGCGGGCGAATTATTTTCCCGCTTTGGTGACCGGTTTCCGTCAACAATCTATTTTATCTGCCGTTCGGGTGTGCGTTCTTTGGACGCCGCCGATTTTGTGCTGGAAGCCACCACAGAAATTGGCCGTCAAACACGCTGCGTCAACGTAACCGCAGGGTTTGAGGGAGACTTAAACGATCTTAAGCAGCGCGGTGACGTGAACGGCTGGAAAAAATCCGGCCTTGCTTGGCGGCAAACTTAACAACGTAACAATAATAATAACCGGGGCAAAAGCGCCTTGTAAGAATTAGGGACGGAATGGAAAAGAATAGCTGGGGAAGAATTCGCACGGAACTGCATAGCTCCATCGGGGGGGATGCGTTTAAAAACTGGATCGACCCCTTGGTGTTTGAGGGGATAGAAGCGCATGTTGCGCGGTTCACCGTGCCAACAAGTTTTATGGGTAATTGGGTATCACGCAATTACGGCGATGCGATTCTGCACCTGTTCTCGGTGGAAGAAACCCGCGTTGAACGGCTGGAATTCAACGCCGCAGCCCACAAACCCAACCCCGCAAAGCCCGCGAATATAGCAATTGAACCCGCCCCCGCAGCCGAAAAAGAATTGCCATCATCACCGCTGGATGACCGGTTTACCTTTGACGGATTTGTTGTTGGCACGCCAAATGAACTGGCCCATGCAGCCGCGCGGCGCGTTGCTGAGGGAAGCCCCGTCAGCTTTAACCCGTTGTTTTTATATGGTGGCGTTGGCCTTGGCAAAACCCACCTGATGCACGCCATCGCCCATGAAGTGCAGGCGCGCGACCCAAAAGCCAAAGTCATTTACATCTCAGCAGAGCAATTCATGCACCGGTTTGTTCAAGCATTACGATTTAAGGATATGTATACATTTAAGGAATTATTCAGGTCCGTTGACGTGTTGATGGTTGACGATGTGCAATTCATTGCTGGAAAAAACTCCACACAGGATGAATTTTTCCACACCTTTAACGCCTTGATTGAAAACAACAAACAGATTGTGATTTCAGCCGACCGCGCCCCGGGGGAAATTGACGGGCTGGAAGAACGTATTCGTTCACGCCTGCAATGCGGGTTGGTGGTTGATCTGCACCCAACCGATTATGAACTGCGCCTTGGCATCCTGCATTCCAAAGCCGAAGCCCAGATCAAACAAAACCCGGGCGTAGAGATGGACCCCAAAGTGCTGGAATTTCTGGCCCACCGAATTTCATCTAATGTGCGCGTTCTTGAAGGCGCGCTAACGCGGCTGATTGCATTTTCATCGCTGGTTGGGCGGGAAATTACGCTGGATATGGCACAGGAATGCCTGACCGATATTTTGCGCGCCTCGGAACGCAAGGTTACGATCGACGAAATCCAGCGCAAGGTCGCTGATCATTTCAACCTGCGCATGTCTGATCTTTTGTCAGCACGCCGTGCCCGCGCGGTGGCGCGCCCACGGCAAGTTGCGATGTTCCTATCCAAGATGCTAACCTCAAAATCCCTGCCGGAAATCGGCCGGAAATTTGGCGGGCGCGACCACACCACGGTTATTCATGCGGTTAAACGGATTGAGGAGCTGAAACAATCCGACAGCCAGATCGCAGAGGACGTGGAATTGCTGCGGCGCATGCTGGAAGCATAAAGCCTTGAATCTCCCTGCCAAACGGCTAGGATATTTTTCAACACATTGACTGGTGAGGATTATGAAAGCTAGTATCGAACGCTCTGCCCTTCTTAGCGCCATGAGCCGCGCCCAATCGGTTGTGGAACGGCGCAACACTATTCCTATTCTTGCAAATGTCCTGATTGAGGCCGAAGGGTCAGATGTGCATTTTCGTGCTACGGATCTGGACATAGAGGTCATCGACAAAGGCACCGCAGTTGTTGAACGCGCCGGTGCCACCACGGTTCCAGCCCATATGCTGCATGAAATTGTGCGTAAATTGCCCGATGGGGCGATGGTGGAATTGCACGATGACGGGGCCTCGGGGCGACTTGATATTAAGGCGGGCCGCTCACATTTCAGCCTTGCCACCTTACCGCGCGAAGACTTTCCAATCATGGCCAGCAGCGATTATGAGTGTAATTTTGGCTGCAAAGCCCCGGTGCTGCGCCGCCTTTTTGACAAAGCAAAATTTGCAATTTCGACTGAGGAAACACGGTATTATCTAAACGGCGTTTACTTTCACGCCAGCGATTCCGCTGACGGGCGCGTGTTGCGCTGCGTGGCCACTGATGGGCACCGCCTTGCGCGCATAGACGCCGACTTACCCGAGGGTGCGGACGATTTACCCGGCGTAATCGTGCCACGCAAAACCGTGAATGAACTGCGTAAACTGCTGGATGATGACGATGCGATGATCGCTGTTTCGGTGTCCGAAACCAAAATCCGGTTTGCAACGCCCGAAATTACTTTGACAAGCAAAGTGATCGACGGATCATTCCCCGATTACACCCGCGTTATTCCAGCCAACAACACCAAACGCCTTGAAGTTGACGCCAAAGAATTTGCCAATGCGGTGGACCGGGTTTCGACAGTTTCGTCTGAACGGTCCCGCGCGGTAAAATTATCACTTGAGGAGGACCGGCTGGTCCTGTCCGTCAACGCCCCCGATAGCGGCGCGGCCGATGAAGAATTGGCTGTGGCTTATGGGGACGAACCGCTGGAAATTGGCTTTAATGCCAAATACTTATTGGAAATCGCCAATCAGGTAGACCGCGAAAATGCGGTGTTCATGTTCAATTCGTCGGGGGACCCGACATTGATGCGCGAAGGCAATGATGACAGCGCCATTTACGTTGTGATGCCGATGCGGGTGTAATGCCCAAACTGGCAATAACCGGGCTGTGGCTGTCCCATTTCCGGTCTTATAAATCGGTTTCTATTGAACCATCGAAACGTATTATTGCGTTGTATGGGCCAAACGGCGCGGGCAAAACCAATATTCTTGAGGCGGTTTCGATGCTGTCCCCGGGGCGCGGCCTGCGCCGTGCTTCGGCGGATGCGCTGATGCGCCACCCTGAAAATCTGGGTTGGAAGGTTAGCGCTGAAATCAATAGCCTGTCGGAAATCCATGAGCTTTCCACCAAAAGCGTGCCGGATGCGGGGCGTTTTGTTGAAATTGATGGCAAAAAGGCCACACAAACCGCATTGGGGTATTTAACCCGCATCAT
>CAZSSS010000069.1:0-7507 GCA_964609255.1 uncultured Rhodobacterales bacterium | reverse complement strand
TTGATGTCTAGCCGATAATTGTTGACAATACCAAATTCTGGTAATTCGCCTCGGTTGGTTCGCAGCCGCAAGACTTGAAATTTGCTGGTGAAAAGACCCGGCTTATTATTGGCAAACGCACTATGATCCGCGAAAGTGTATCGATCAATCCCGGCACTGTTGGCGGGGGCGGCGTGACACATATTGGCGATGATTGCCTGATGATGCTGGGCAGCCATGTCGGGCATGATTGCATTATCGGCAATGGTGTTGTGATGGCCAACCACTGTTCTTTGGCGGGGCATGTCCATGTGGGTGACGGAGCAATCCTGGGGGGCATGGTTGGTGTTCACCAGTATTGCCGCATTGGGAAATCAGCCATTATTGGTGCATTAAGCATGGTGGTGTCTGACGTAATTCCATATGGATCGGTGATGTCTGAACGCGCAGGGTTGGCGGGGCTGAACCTTATTGGCCTGAAACGGGCCGGAATGGAACGCACACAAATCCATGCGTTGCGCAACGCGTTTTCCGATATTTTTGCACAAGGTGGCACCCTGAAATCCCGTGCAGAAACTGCCCGTGATGCCTATCCTGATGATACCGCGATTCAGCAAATCACAGATTTTATTCTGGACGATTCCGATCGATCCATTTGCATTCCGAAAGCCAAATAAATGCCGCTTAATCCTGAGGGCAAAATCGCGATTATCGCTGGCAATGGCGTGCTGCCCAATTTGTTGGCCAAAGAATGTATTCGGCGCAACCTTGATTATGTGATCGTATTGTTTGAAGGAATTTCAGCGGATTGGACTGCGGATCACCCGGTTCAGCCCGCAATATTCGAAAAACCGGGGCGGTTGTTCAAATCATTGCGCAAATCAGGCGTTAACCAAATCACCATGGCCGGTGGCATGGAGCGGCCCCAACTTAACCCGCTGCGGTTTGATAGAACCGGTTTGCGGCTTGCCCCTATTGTTATGAATGCCCTTAAAAAAGGTGACGGCGGCACCTTGGCTGTGGTCGCCGCGCTTTTTGAGGCTGAGGGCTTTGATGTGATTGGCGCGCATAACTTGCTTGGCTCCTTGCTGGCGCCGGTTGGGGTTTTAACCACGGCCACCCCGTCAGATGAAGACCAAAAAGATATTGATCGCGCGGTTGAAATTGTAACCGCGCTTGGCGCTGCGGATGTCGGGCAGGCGGTGGTTGTTGCGCAAGGAATATGTTTGGGCGTGGAAAGCATTCAAGGCACCGACGCGATGCTGCGCTTTGTCAGCCAAAACCCATATGCTTTGCCCGAAAAAAACGGGGCAACGGGTGTTTTGCTTAAGGCACCAAAGCCCGGGCAAGACTGGCGCGCTGATTTGCCAGCCATTGGGCCCGATACGTTTGATCTGGCGGCCCGGGCAGGGCTGTCGGGGGTTGTGGTCACGGCGGGGGGGGCGCTGATCCTTGGGTTGGACGAAACGCTGGCCAAAGCCAACGCGCTTGGGTTGTTTTTGTTGGGCAGGGAGGGCTGATGGCAGCTCCGCTCAGGATATTTATTGTTGCCGGAGAAGCCTCCGGTGATCGTCTTGGGGCGGCCTTGATGGCTGGATTGTTGGAAACATATGCCGGCCCGATCAAATTCGAAGGCATCGGCGGCCCGATGATGATCGCACAAGGGTTAACCAGCCAGTTTCCAATGCATGAGCTGTCATTGTTTGGTTTGCTGGAGCTGATACCCAAATGGCGGCATCTAAAAAAACGATTGGCCCAGACTGTCAAAGCCGTTATCGCCAGCCAGCCCGACATCTTGCTAACAATTGACAGCCCGGGCTTTTGTTTACGTCTAAGCGCAGCAGTTCGCGGCAAAATAACCGCACCAGCCGTGCATTACGTTGCCCCCACCGTCTGGGCATGGCGGCCTGAACGGGCCAAAAAAATGGTGGCGCATGTCGATCATGTGCTGGCGTTATTGCCTTTTGAGCCCCCCTATATGGAAGCCGCAGGCATGAGTTGTGATTTTGTCGGCCATCCGGTTGTCGCAGAGGCTATACCCTCAAAATCAGAGGTTTTAGCATTCAGATCCAAACATGGCCTAGGGGAAAATGACCGGCTGATTACCATTTTGCCAGGGTCTCGTATCAGCGAAATTAAACGGCTGTCACGCATATTTTTTGCGACGGCACTGCGTGTTCAAAAACAGATTCCGTTGGTTAAATTTGTTATTCCTGTGGCCTCTGCGCATCTGCTTGAGCCGTTAAAAATTCAACTGGAACGCGCGCGGCTTTCTGCGATATTGCTGACGCCCGACGCTGCGGCTGGCACGGATTTTGCCCATGAAAAACGTGTCTGTTTTTCGGCGTCAGAATTGGCTTTGGCGGCCTCGGGCACCGTTTCAATCGAACTGGCCGCGGCGGGTGTGCCAATGGTAATTGGCTATAAGGTCAATTTTATTTCCGGCTGGATTATGAAACGTGCAATGCTGGCACCTTCATTTACCCTCGTTAATCTTTTGACCGAAACAAGTGCGGTGCCTGAATTTCATTCTGGAGCATGCAACAGCGAAAATTTGAGCCGGGAATTATTGTTGCTTTTGACCGATTCAGCCAAAAGAGATGAACAAATAGCCATGGGTCAAAAAGCCATTGATGCCTTGGGGCGCGGCGGTGAAAACCCCGGTATTCGCGCGGCGCGTTCTGTGCTGGCAAGCTGTGGCAAAACGCCGGAGAACCCCCCCGGCGTTTGATATTTAGCGGTTTTCAACATCCACGTAGTCACGAAATTCCGGGCCGGTATAAAGCTGGCGTGGACGGCCGATTTTCTGGGTGGGGTCCGAGATCATTTCTTTCCACTGGGCAATCCAGCCCACGGTGCGGGCCAAGGCAAAGATCGGCGTGAACATTGATGTCGGGAACCCCATAGCATCCAGAATAATACCGGAATAGAAATCCACATTCGGATACAGCTTTTTCTCAATGAAATAGGGGTCGCTAAGCGCAATTCGTTCCAGTTCTTTGGCGACTTGCAGGGTCGGGTTGTCCTCAATGCCCATCAAGGCAAGCACTTCGTCAGCCGATTCCTTCATCACCTTGGCGCGCGGGTCAAAGTTTTTGTATACGCGGTGGCCAAAACCCATCAAGCGAAACGGATCAGATCTGTCCTTGGCGCGGTTGATATATTCAGGAATACGATCAACGGTGCCGATTTCTTTGAGCATGCTTAACGCGGCCTCGTTTGCGCCACCATGGGCAGGGCCCCACAGGCAGGCAACCCCGGCTGCGATGCAGGCAAACGGGTTGGCACCCGATGACCCGGCCAAACGAACCGTGGATGTTGACGCATTTTGTTCGTGATCAGCGTGGAGCGTGAAAATCCGGTCCATGGCGCGCGATAAAATCGGGTCAACCACATATGGTTCGGCAGGAACCGCAAAACACATGTTCAGGAAATTCGACGCGTAATCCAGATCATTTTGCGGGTAAATAAATGTCTGTCCGACTGAATATTTATAGGCCCAAGCCGTGATCGTCGGGATTTTGGCAATAAGCCGCACCGACGCAATTTCCCGCTGATCAGGGTCCGAAATATCGGTCGAATCGTGGTAAAATGACGATAACGCACCAATGACACCGCAAACGATTGCCATTGGATGTGCATCGCGCCGGAACCCTCGGAAAAAGTGGCCCATCTGGTCATGTAACATGGTGTGGCGGGTGACACGCTGCACAAAATCGGTCATTTCCGTGGCGTTTGGCAATTCACCATAAAGCAGCAGAAAACAGACTTCTAGAAAATGCGATTTTCCAGCAAGTTGGTCAATCGGATAGCCGCGATAAAGCAGCTCGCCTTTGGCGCCATCGATAAATGTAATCGCGGAATCACAAGCCGCGGTGGACGTAAACCCCGGATCATATGTAAAAACATCTGCTTGCCCGTATAATTTGCTGATATCCACGACATCCGGCCCAATGGTCGGGGCATAAATTGGCAACTCAAAAACATCATCGCCGATGGTAAGTTTTGCAGTTGATTTCACGTCATGCGTCATATTTGACCTTCCCGCGCTTTTCGCGCATCTTTTGAGCAGCACAAAGCCGCAACAGGCCCGTTCAGACACAAACGGAAAAACCGCAGTGCCTTAGATAGAGACATCCTCCAACCGGGCGATTGTTTCTTGCCGTCCAAGCGTGACCATCATGTCAAAAACGCTGGGTGACACGGTGCGCCCCGTCAGGGCGACCCGCAGTGGCTGCGCGATTTGACCGAGTTTTAGTTCCTCCGCCTCAGCAAAATCACGAATTTCAGCCTCCAGAAATACTGCGTCCCACCTACCATCTCGCAACCGCGAAGTCAAACGGTTCAGCATACCACGGGATACTGAATTAAGCAGCGGCGCGGCCTTGGCATCAGGCTTGAATGGGCGCTCAGACAGGAAAAAGTGAGCCATTTCAAGAAGTTCTGGAATTATCTTTGCCCGCGCTTTCAGAAGATCCATACTCTCACGAAGTTGGGTTTTTTGTTGATCGGTGTGGGGTGGCATTTGCTGCGACGCAACAAAATCAGTGATTTCCTGGGTCAGCGCGGCATTATCCAGCGCGCGAATATGTTGCCCCGAAAGATTGCCAAGTTTCTTGAAATCAAACCGCGCCGGTGATTTGCCCATCGATTTGAAACCAAACCATTCAATCGCTTGTTCGGTGGTAAAAAATTCGTCGTTTCCATGGCTCCAGCCCAGTCGCGCAAGGTAATTGCGCATGGCGCAGGCGAGATAGCCCATGTCGCGATATTCCTCTACCCCAAGCGCGCCGTGGCGTTTTGACAGTTTTTTGCCGTCATCGCCATGAATCATTGGCACATGGGCAAAAACCGGAATATCCCACCCCATGGCTTGGTAAATCAAGGCTTGGCGCGCGGCATTTGTCAGGTGATCATCGCCGCGAATTACATGGGTGACATCCATGTCATGGTCATCAACCACCACCGCCAGCATATATGTTGGCGTGCCATCAGAGCGCAATAAAACCAGATCATCCAGTGTTTCGTTTTTCCATGTAATCCGGCCCTGAACCTGATCAACAATAATAGTTTCGCCGGTTTGCGGGGCTTTCAGGCGCACAACATAAGGCAAATCGGGTGTTTCGCTGGCATCGCGCCATGGTGATTGAAACACCGGCGGGCGTTTTTCTGCGCGGGCAATTTCGCGAAATTCACTGATTTCTTCTTTGGTTGCATAACATTTATATGCGGTGCCATTGGCCAACATCTGGTATGCAACATCCTGATGACGCCCGGCTTGTGCAAACTGGCTGACGGCCTGACCGTCCCAATCAAGGCCAAGCCATTTCATTGAGCTCAAAATAGCCTCAGTTGCTTGAGGGGTTGATCGCGCACGATCAGTATCCTCAATGCGCAGCAAAAATTTGCCGTTGTTATGGCGGGCATAAAGCCAGTTAAAAAGGGCGGTGCGCGCGCCGCCAATATGAAGATACCCGGTTGGCGAGGGGGCAAAACGGGTGACAACCGGCTTTGGTGTGGACATCACATTAACCTTTCAGAAACCATAAAAACATAAAGTTAAAAGGGTATTAAGCGAAGCGTAGCCTAAGGACAAGTAAGCCCTTGAAACAGTGGATTTCCGCAGAATGGGAGCGTCAGCGTCATACGCTTATTTTGTGGTGCCCGGTGTTTTTTGCCACGGGTATCTGGCTGTATTTCGCCATGCCGTTTGAGCCAGATAAAACCATAATTGTTTCTTCTTTCATAGTGATGAGCGTATTCATAATAATTTCAAAATTGACCACTGGCCTGAAACGCGTTGTCAGTCTTGCCTTAATATTCCTAACAGCCGGTTACCTTTTGGCCATTTATCGAAGCTATTCGATCGCCGCGCCGGTTTTGGAATTTCGGTATTACGGGCCGGTTGAGGGCCGGATTGTGAAGCTCGACAAATCCAGCAGTGATGCGCAGCGCATTCTTTTGGACCGGGTTATCATGACCGATCTGCGCAATGTCAAAACACCCGAACGGGTCCGGGTTTCGTTGTTTGGTTATATCCCCGATGGAATTTTGCAGCCGGGCAGGCGGGTAACGATGGTTGCCAATATGTCGCCGCCGGGCAAACCGGTTGAACCGGGCGGGTTTGATTTTCGGATTATGGCGTGGTTTGACCAGATCGGTGCGGTTGGATATACGCGAAAACCGGTTTTGGAAATGCGGCCTTACGGGGATGGCGGGCTTTGGCTGGACCGGCTTAGGATCTCCATTGCCTCATTTGTATTTGACAAAATCGGCGGGCAAAACGGTGCATTTGCAGGCGCGATTCTGACCGGAGACCGCAGCCGCATTGATTTAGAGATATTAGCGCAGTTGCGGGCGTCAAATTTGGCGCATTTGCTGGCGATATCCGGGTTGCATATGGGGCTTTTGACAGGGTTCATCTATATGATTTTCCGGTATGGGCTGGCGATGTTTCCACGGGTTGCACTGGCCTTGCCAATCAAGAAAATAGGTGCAGTCGCGGCCTTGCTTGCCGGATTGGGATATTTGTTTGTTTCGGGCGGAAATGTTGCAACGCAACGCGCTTTTGTTATGGTCGCAGTGGTATTAATAGCCGTGTTGCTTGACCGCCCCGCATTCACATTGCGTGCTGTGGCGCTGGCGGCCATGATCGTTCTTGCCGCGCGACCAGAGAGCCTGAATGAAGCCGGATTTCAGATGTCTTTTGCCGCAACCACCGCGCTGATTGGTGTTTTTGACATCTTGCGCCGAAAACGCTGGTGGAGAGAAGCGCGCCACACCAAGTTCGCGCGCTTGATGCCCTTGGTTGGGCTGCTGATAACATCAGCCGTTGCCGGACTGGCAACCGCACCTATTTCCGCGTTCCATTTCAACCAGTTATCCAATTTTGGTCTAGCCGCAAATTTGCTTTCTGTGCCGGTAATGGGGTTGGTGATTATGCCTGCTGCTGTTGTGGCGGGTATTTTATCGCTGTTTGGTTTAAGTGAGCCGGCCTTTTGGGTCATGGGGCAGGGCATTGGCTGGATCCTTTGGGTCGCCGACTTTTTCTCCTCGTTGCCTGCTGCCATTACGCCGGTAAAGTCAGCGGCGCAGTTTGTTTTGCCGATGGTTGCGCTGTCGGGATGTCTGTTGTTTTTGGTTCAGGGCGTTTTTCGCCTGTCGGGCATCGTCTTGTTTGTGCTCGCACTTGTTTTCTGGGTTCAGACGCAACGGCCACTGGTGTTGATTGATGAAAACGGCGCGCTTTTGGGCGTTTTATCCGCCCAAAGCCGAGGTTTGAATAAAGAAACTGCCTATCGGTTTGCGGCGCGATCCTGGTTGGAAAATGATGGCAATGGCGACAGTCAGTTTGTGGCATTTCAGCAAAATGATTTTACGTTTGAGGGCAGCCAAACCCGTGCTGACCTGCCTCAGAACTGGCGCGTTATCCTTGAGCGCTCCAGACCAAATGAACAACATTGCGATGAGTTTGATATTTTTGTCGCGCCAAAATGGCCAGAGGCACCTGCGGGAGAATGTTTCTTTG
>CAZSSS010000068.1:0-7554 GCA_964609255.1 uncultured Rhodobacterales bacterium | reverse complement strand
TTAGCTTGCCCTCAGAGTCAAAAACTATGGTGCCAATCAGAAGGTCAGCGGGAAACACCCCGCCATCGCCCGAGGTAACAACCCGCATGCCCGGCAAAACATTGTCAACCGCTTCAACAAAATCCAGCCGTGGTGCAACAGAATTATCGCCGCGCACAATCGCACGGCTGCCGGTGGGGCGGATGGTGACCGGCACCTGACTGGAAATATCGGTCAAAAAAATAATGCGCGAAGTTTGCTCCGCCACGCCCGAAATGCGCCCAACAAGGCCAAGGCCGTCAACCGTTGCTTGCCCGTCCAGAATGCCGTCCAACCGTCCGACATTCAAAATGCCCGATTGGCTGAATGGGCTGCCGCTGTCGGTGATCACTTCGCCCGTGATAAACCCAAGACCGGGGCTTAGCTGCACATTATTAAGGGCACGTAGCTGCGCGTTGGTTTGTTCCAATTGCAAGGCGGCTTCTTGCCAGCCTCTCATGCGTTGCAATTCCTGGCGCAATTCTTGGTTGCGTTCATAAATCTGGGTATAAGATTGATAATCGGAAATGATGCGGCTAAATTTTGTGATCGGGGCCAAAACCCATTCCATGTTGGGAACAAACCGGTCCACCAAGGCCATGCGAAACCGTTCTATCCTTGGGTTGTCAATGCGCCACAAAATAAATAGCACAAAAAAGACGGCTAATATCAGGCCAAGAACCAGCCGCCGTAATGCCCGCCAGGAAGAATTTGCATGATGATGGGTTGCCATGCCAAAGGTCGCCTAGCTGCCATAATCAAGAATATGCTGAAGCTGGTTTTCATATTCCAGCGCTTTGCCGGTGCCAAGTGCGACACAGTTCAGCGCCTCATCAGCGACCGAGATTGCAAGGCCTGTTTGTTCACGCAAAGCCAAATCAAGATCCCCCAACAGCGCGCCGCCGCCGGTTAGCATTACACCGCGATCAACGATATCAGCCGCCAAATCAGGCGGTGTGCTTTCCAGCGCCTCCATGACCGCGTCGCAAATCTGTTGCACCGGTTCCGCCAGCGATTCTGCGATTTGGGCTTGTGTGATTTCGGTTTCCTTTGGCACACCGTTCAGCAGGTCGCGCCCACGGATTTCCATGCTTGCCCCGCGACCATCGTCAGGCATGCGCGCAGACCCGATTGAGGTTTTGATGCGCTCTGCGGTGGATTCGCCAACCAGAATGTTATGCTGACGGCGTAAATAGGAAATAATAGCCTCGTCCATGCGGTCACCGCCAACCCGAACTGAGCGCGCATAAACAATATCGCCAAGCGACAGAACCGCAACTTCGGTTGTGCCACCGCCAATATCAACAACCATCGACCCGGTCGGGTCGGTAATTGGCATACCCGCGCCAATAGCCGCAGCAATAGGTTCAGCAATCAAGCCAACCTTGCCCGCCCCGGCCTGCATGACCGAGCTTTGGATCGCGCGCTTTTCAACCGGCGTTGCGCCGTGAGGCACACAAACAATAATCCGGGGTTTTGCAAACCAACTGCGTTTGTGGATTTTCTTGATAAAATGTTTGATCATTTCTTCTGCAACATCAAAATCGGCTATAACACCGTCGCGCATCGGGCGGATGGCCTCTATGCTGCCCGGCGTGCGGCCAAGCATTAATTTTGCATCTTCGCCAACCGCCAGAACGTGTTTTTTGCCTTCACGAATGTGATAAGCAACAACCGACGGTTCGTTCAGGATAATGCCCTTGCCTTTGACATAGACCAACGTGTTCGCTGTGCCCAAATCAATGGCCATATCTGCCGAAAGAAAACTGCGAAAAGAACCAAACATAATTCATGCGCCTTTGCTGTTGCGCCACTTGCTGCGCTATCACTTTGTTGAATATTAAAGATATACGGGGTTACGGCCAGTTTTAAAAGGGGGCATAGCGTTGCGGCCCCATGTTTTTAAAGGTGAAATAGAAAAATGGGTGGGTTTTCGCGATTTTGAGTATTTTTGGAAAATACTGCGGCACATTTGTATATTGAAAAAGTATAATTTTCTGAGAATTTGATCGGGTAAATGTTGATTTATTGTAATTTAGCAAATTAGCATTCAGGAACATTAACAGCCAAACCGCCAAGCGAAGTTTCTTTATATTTATGATCCATGTCACGTCCGGTTTGGCGCATGGTTTCAACGCAAGCATCCAGCGAGACCAAATGAATTCCATCACCGCGCAATGCCAAAGATGCTGCGGAAACTGCTTTGATCGCCCCTAATCCGTTACGCTCGATGCACGGGGCCTGCACCAGACCTTTGACAGGGTCGCAGGTCATTCCCAAATGGTGTTCCAGCGCAATTTCAGCGGCGTTTTCCACCTGTTCGGGGCTTCCGCCCAGCACGGCACAAAGACCCGCCGCGGCCATGGCGGCGGCTGAACCAACCTCACCCTGACACCCGACTTCGGCACCGGAAATTGAGGCATTTACTTTGATCAGCCCGCCAATTGCAGCCGCAGTCAGTAAAAAGGCGTCGATTTTGTCATGAGACGCGCCGGGGACATGATCAAGATAATATCTGAGCGTTGCCGGTAACACCCCCGCCGCGCCGTTTGTCGGCGCTGTAACGACTTGTCCACCAGCCGCGTTTTCCTCGTTTACGGCGATGGCGTAAACCGAAATCCAGTCGTTGATGGTATGCGGGGCGGTCAGGTTAAGGCCGCGTTCTGCCAGCAATTCATCATGAATGCCTTTGGCGCGGCGCCGCACAAACAGGCCTCCGTCCAGAATACCGTCTGTTGCAAGGCCACGGTTGATGCACTTGTCCATGACCTGCCAGACCTTTGCCAGACCTGTGCTAAGCGCATCGGCTGTCATATGATGGGTTTCATTGCTGCGCTTCATCTCAGCAATGGATTTTTTGCTGGCTTTTGCCATTGCAAGCATTTCGGTGGCGGTCTTGAACGGGAAGGGCGCTGTGGGTTCTTCTGCCAGCACAACGGTTTTTGCCATTTCGCGGGCGGTCATGACAAACCCGCCACCGGTGGAATAATATGTTTCTTGGGTGTGCAGATTTGCGTTGATGTCATAAGCCGACAAAACCATGCCATTCGCATGCCCCGGCAATATATGATCATAATCAAAAACCAGATCGCGTGATTGAAGGTATTTCAGTTCACCCAGACCATCGGGGCTGACGATACCTGTTTTTTCTATTCTGGCTTCGGTCGCGGCGGCTTTGTCCTTGTCAAAACTGGACGGTTTAAAACCGGCAAACCCAAGCGTTACCGCGCGGTCCGTTGCGTGGCCTTTGCCGGTAAATGCCAAAGATCCGTGCAATCTGCAGCCAAGCGATGCCAATGGCCCCGCGCCGGGGATGACGCCTTGTCCGTTGCGCAACAAATCCAGGAATTTTGCGGCGGCAACCATTGGCCCGACGGTGTGCGATGACGATGGCCCTACGCCGATTTTGAAAATATCAAAAATGCTCAAAAACATAATGCCCCCAATTTTCGCCAGATTAATGCGGTTCAAACTGCCTTTGACGGCAAAATCCGACAACCGCAAGCGCCATTGCGAAATTTCGGGCATTCTGGTCTCGCAACGTTGGCCAGAAGTGGTATATATCGCGGCGAACGGATTCTTGATAAGATGGCGATAAATTATGACAAACAACATTTCCAGCGCGGATCGCGCAAAATATGCGGCCTCAAAAGCGGCGCTTGAATTTATAAAACCCGACATGCGGGTTGGGCTTGGTACGGGCAGCACCGCCGCGTGGTTTGTGCAACTGCTGGGCGGGTTGGTGAATAATGAGGGGCTGAAAATCGTTGGTGTTCCAACCTCGTCGCGCACCCGTGATTTGGCCGAAAGCCTGAACATTCCGCTGACCACGCTTGATGCGGCAGGATGGCTGGATATTACGGTTGATGGTGCGGATGAATTTGACGCAAGGCTGAACCTGATCAAAGGCGGCGGCGGCGCGTTGTTGCAAGAAAAAATCGTGGCCAGCGCCTCGGACCAGATGGTGGTAATTTCGGATGCAAGCAAACAAGTGGAAACCCTTGGGGCGTTCCCCTTGCCGGTTGAGGTTGTGCGGTTCGGCTGGAAAACCACGCAGAAAACTGTGGCGGATCTGCTGGCGGCGGCGGATGTTTCGGCGCGTGAAATTACGCTGCGTCAGGAAAACGGCGCGGCCTATATTACCGATGAGGGCCATTACATTCTGGACCTGCACCTTAACCGTATTGGCGCCCCCCATGAATTGGCGCACGCGCTAAACCAAATTCCCGGCATTGTTGAAAGCGGCTTGTTTACCGATATGGCTGACACTGTGTTGGTTGGCTATGAGAACGGCATGGTCCACACCTATGACCGCGATCAGGGCGATATGGGCAAATCAACCGTGCATATGCCTGCTGATAACAGCTTATTTGTGCCGGGGGCCTAAAAATGGATTTTGATCTTTTTGTAATTGGCGGTGGTTCCGGGGGAGTGCGCGCGGCAAGGGTTGCAGCACAAGGCGGTGCCAAGGTTGCCTTGGCTGAGGAATACCGCATGGGCGGCACCTGTGTCATTCGCGGCTGTGTGCCCAAAAAGCTGATGGTCTATGCGTCGGGTTTTGCCGAAATGATGAATGATGCTGAGGGTTTTGGCTGGACCATCGGCGAACGCAGTTTTAACTGGGGCAAGCTGATTGCCAAACAAGACGCAGAACTTGACCGGCTTGAGGGCCTGTATCGCAGCGGGCTGTCTGGCAATAATGTGACCATTTTTGACACGCGCGCCACCATTAAGGATGGTCATACCCTTAAACTGGCCAGCGATGAGGTTATCACCGCCAAAACCATTCTGGTTGCCACGGGCGGCCACCCGTTTGTGCCTAATGTAAGGGGTGCGGAGCATGTGCTGACCTCAAACGATATGTTCCTGCTGAAAACCCAACCCAAACGGATTTTAATCGTTGGCGGCGGTTATATAGCCTGCGAATTTGCCGGCATTTTTAACGGGCTTGGCAGCGCTGTGACCCAGTTTTATCGTGGCGCACAAATTTTGCGAGGCTTTGATGATGAGGTGCGGGGCCATGTCTCGGACGAGATGATCGTTAAGGGCATCAACCTGCATCTGGGCACCGATGTGACCGAGATTGAAAAAACTGCTGATGGCCTGCGCGTGACCTGCACCAATGGCGCGGTGACGGATGTTGACGTTGTGATGTATGCCACCGGTCGCGTGGCTAATACCGCCAATCTGGGTCTTGAAAACGCGGGCGTTGCGCTGGGCCGCAAGGGCGAAATCGCCGTGGATCAGTATTCCAAAACCAGTTGCGACAGCATTTATGCGGTGGGCGATGTGACCGACCGCATGGCGCTTACGCCTGTGGCCATCCGCGAGGGCATGGCTTTTGTTGAAACGGTTTTTAACAATAACCCGACCTCACCGGACCATGAACTGATTGCTACGGCGGTGTTTACCCAACCAGAGATTGGCACGGTTGGCTTGTCAGAGGAAGACGCAAGCGAGCAAACCGAGATTGAGGTTTACCGCGCGGCCTTTCGCCCGATGTCCAATATCATGGCAGGGCGCGATGAACGCATGTTAATGAAATTGATTGTTGAGAAATCAACCCGCAAGGTTCTGGGCTGCCATATTGTTGGCCCTGCGGCGGGTGAAATGATCCAACTGGCGGGGGTGGCCATCAAAATGGGCGCCACCAAGGAGGACTTTGACCGCACGGTTGCCGTCCATCCAACGGCGGCCGAAGAACTTGTAACCATGAAAGAACCGGTGCGGTAATCCTTGACATTCAACACCGGAATGAACAATTCCAAACGTAATAGATTTTAGCAAAGGACTTGCATATGCCAAGCAACAACAATTCCGGCGGCCCATGGGGCGGTGGCGGTAATAACGGCGGTGACGACGATGATGATCGTCGCGGCCAACGCCCCCCTCCGCGCGGCCCGCAACAAGTGCCCGATATTGATGAGCTGATCCGCAAGGGTCAGGACAAGCTAAAAGTCCTGATTGGCGGCGGCGGTGGGTCCGGTGGCGGCAACGGTGCTGGCGTTGGCGGCATTGGCAAAGGCGGCGTGTTGCTGATTGCACTGGCGGCTGTTGGCCTTTGGGCGTTTAATTCGTTCTACAAGGTTGACCAAGGCGAACAATCAGTTGAGCTGTTTTTGGGCGAATATTACAAAACCGGTGAATCCGGTTTGAATTTTGCGCCTTGGCCGCTTGTTAAGGCCGAGATTGTTCAGGTTTCATTGGAACGCACTGAAGACATCGGCGTTGGCGGCGGTGGCCGTGCATCCCAAGGTTTGATGCTGACTGGCGACGAAAACATCGTGGACATTGATTTTCAGGTTGTGTGGAATATTACTGATCCATCAAAATTCCTGTTTAACCTCGCTGACCCACAGATCTCGATTGTGGCGGTTGCTGAATCAGCGATGCGCGAAGTTATCGGGCGTTCTGATCTGGCAACCATTCGGAACACTGGCCGTGGTGCGATCTCGATTGAGGTTGAGGAAATCATCCAAGCTACGCTCGATTCATACGATAGTGGCGTGCAAGTCATCCGGTTGAACCTGTCCAAGGCCGAAGCCCCGCGCGAAGTTATTGATGCTTTTCGCGATGTGCAAGCCGCTGAACAAGAACGCGACACCCGCGAAAAAGAAGCCGATGCGGTTTCAAACCGTCTGTTGGCAGAGGCGCGTGGTCAATCCGCACAGTTGGAGCAAGAAGCCGAAGGGTATCGCGCCCAAGTGGTGAATATTGCCCAAGGTGAAGCCAGCCGTTTTGTTGCGGTTTATGGCGAATATTTGCTTGCCCCAGAGGTAACGCGCAAACGGCTTTATCTGGAAACGATGGAACGTGTTCTTGGGGATATTAACAAAATCATCCTTGACGAGGGCGCAGATGGTTCCGGTACCGGCGTTGTCCCGTATTTGCCTCTAAATGAACTTATCCGTGGAGGGTCAAACTAATGAAAAAGTTACCCATTCTCGTCGGCGCAGCAGTTGCCGCAGTATTCTTGCTTTTGTCTTCGGCTTATATCGTTGATGAACGCGAACAGGTTCTTGTGCTGCAATTTGGTGATATCAAAGCCACCCATACTGATCCGGGTTTGTATTTCAAAATCCCGTTCATTCAGGAAGTGGCGCGTTATGATGACCGGATTCTGTCGGTTGAAATTGCTGCTAAAGAAGTCACACCTTCCGATGACAGACGTTTGATCGTTGACGCGTTTGTGCGGTATCGTATTGCCGATATCAGACAATTCCGCAAAGCGGTTGGCGTTGGCGGTATTCCTCTGGCCAACACACGTGTGGAGCGTTTTGTTGAAACCGCGTTGCGTGATGTCCTAGGTCAGGTTAATTCAGCCGCGATCCTGTCGGGCGAACGTGTGGGCCTGATGGTTCAAATTCGCAATGCTGCGATCGTTGAGGCCCGCAAACTGGGTCTTCAGGTGATCGATGTGCGGATCAAACGCGCTGACTTGCCCGAGCAAAACCTTGCAGCGACCTTTGATCGTATGCGGGCAGAACGGGTGCGCGAAGCAACCGACCTTCGGGCGCGTGGTGCTGAAGCAGCCCA
>CAZSSS010000067.1:0-7607 GCA_964609255.1 uncultured Rhodobacterales bacterium | reverse complement strand
TTTAATTCCATCCAAGGGACAGAATGTATATCCGGTATGTATGCCTGCATAAACTTCGGCGATACACATGGCCTAAATATCATAGTTGCAATACCTAGTTGCCATTTGGATGCAGTTAATATCCATGGCAAATGTGGCGAAAAAATGACGATGATGTGAAGCGCGGGTATGTAAAATTATATACATTAAATCAATAGGTTAATTAATGATTTACGCATATGTTCACAATTTGTTAAGTAAGATTAAGACCAGTTTTGTGCCAGTTTTCTGATTCTATTTGGCGGGACATTATGGTTTAATCATTACCTATAGAATCAGTTATGGCGGCGGGAAAAACAACAATGACAAGTCAATCAGACGTGCAAAAACCCTTGATCATTGACGCTGACGGCACATTATTGGCGACCGATATGTTATATGAGTGTTTCTGGGCGGCGCTTGGAAAGCACCCGGTATCCTGCCTGAAATCACTGCTGTTCAATTGGGTGCGCCCGGCAAAACTGAAACAAGAATTGGCGAAACTGGCGGGTTTGGATGTTGCATCCTTGCCAACAAGGCCGGAAATTGTCGCGGTTTGCGCAGCCGCGCGTCGATCAGGGCGTCAAATTCTGATTGCGTCGGGATCTGACCAAAAACTGGTTTCACAATTATCTGAATGCCATGGTTTTGGCGGCGATTTTCTGGCATCTGATGGAAAGATCAATCTGACATCTACTCAAAAGGCCAAAGCTCTGGTTGCACGGTTTGGTAAAGGCGGGTTTGACTATGTCGGCGATTCGCGCGCTGACATTGCGGTTTGGCAAGCGGCGGACAAATCATACGTGGTTGCGCCCTCACAAAAATTGCTGAGCCGCATAGCTGCGCCGGTTGAAATCATTGGCGTAAGGGCGCGCCCGCAAGACCTGTTGAAATCTTTTCGCCCCCGGCAATGGGTTAAAAATGTATTGTTATTCCTACCGCTATTGGCAGCACACCGCACGGATTATGCCGGGATAATTCTGGTGCTTTGGGGGATCCTGGCCTTTAGCGCTGCGGCATCGTCTATTTATATTGTAAATGACTTGTTGGACCTGGCGGCGGACCGCCAGCACAAAACCAAGCATCGTCGGCCATTTGCCGCGGGGCTGGCTTCCATAAAATCCGGCATGGTTTCCAGTTTGGCGCTTGGGGGTTTTGCGCTTGGCGTTGCGGGGCTGCATAGTTGGCAGCTTGCGGCCATAATTGCGGTATATATGGTTTTGTCGCTGTCTTATTCGCTTATCTTAAAGCGGCTCAGATGGGTTGATATAACGGTTTTGGCTGCACTTTATACATTGCGGGTCGTGGCGGGTTCTGTGGCTGCGGGGGTTGCGATGTCGGGCTGGCTTGCCGCATTTATTTTCCCTGTGTTTCTGGCGCTTGGCTGCGTGAAACGGCTGGTTGAACTCAGCAAAGCAGACACGGGCGATATATTACCCGGGCGTGGTTATGCCCGCGCTGACCGCCCGGATTTGTTGAATATTGCAATAACAGCGTCGGTCAGCGCCCTTGTTGTTTTTGGGTTATATTCGTTTAGCAGCGTTGCGCTGACATTGTATTCAAACCCATGGGAAATGCGTTTTGCCGGTGTTGCTGTCGGGTTTTGGTTGGTCAGAATGGTATCGCGCGGATGGCAAGGACGCATGGATTATGATCCGATTGTTTTTGCCTTGCGCGATCCGGTTGGGTTGATGTTTGTCGCCACCAGCGCCGTGTTGCTGTTTCATGCAGCGGCGTAATTCCGTTGGCGCGGGATGATGGTCTAGATGGACAGCTTTTTAAAGATGAATTCGGGCACATTTTTAATGATCAGCATGATATAACGCCAGAAAAACGGCGTATAGATCACGTTGCGACGCTTGCGAACTGCTTTCAGCAGCTCGTCCGCAACCTTATTTGGGCTGGCGACCAGAAACATGCCCTCAATGCCCCATGTCATGGCGGTATCAACAAAGCCGGGTTTAACCGTAACCACATGCCCGCCCGCGCGGTTCAGTCGGTTGCGCAAGCCCGACAAATAGGTGTGGAAACCAGCCTTGGCAGCCCCATAAACATAGTTGCCGATCCGCCCCCTGTCCCCCGCGACTGAGCCAATGCCGATAACTGTGCCTGCTTCCTGTTCCTCCAGCAGCGGTGCAATCTGGTGTAAAAACCGGATCGGGCCGGTGAAACTATCAGCGATCATCCCCTCAATTAATGTAGGGTCAGTATCAATCAAAGATTGCTCTGGCATTGAGCCGGTGAAAACCCCGACATTAACAATGCCGGTCTGGCTGGTGGCAGCACTGATTACCGCGTTAAAACCAGCAGGCTTACGCGCATCAAACGCCACAGCGATTGCAGCACTTGCCCCGCGAATTTGGCAATCGGTTGCGATTAATTTCAATTCGGTCATATCGCGGCCCGCCAGAATAAGCGCGTCACCGCGCATCGCGATTTTACGGGAAAAAGCGCGGGCAATGGCTGAGGTCGCGCCAAGAATAATCCAAGTTTCGCTCATGCTTTTTGCCTTATTTGCAAACGTCTTGTCTGGCTGGTTTCAAATGCTCCGTCTGGGTCGAATGCTTTGATAATCTCTCGGAATGCGTCCAGTTGAGAATACATCATTGGCAAAAGGCTGGGGTCCAATGTTGAATCTTTGGCCAGATAAACCCGCCCCTTAGCGCTCAGCGCGATGTCATTTAGCCGCGCCATCAACACTGTTGATTTGCGTTTATTGGCAATGTCGATTGCCAAAGTCATGCCATCCATTGGAAATGACATCAGCCCGCCGCGCCCCGGCCCCATGCGTTTCAACACCGAAAGCGGGGAACAAAGCCCGCTGGCGCTGACCTCCTCCAGAATTTTGGTCAGGGCGGTGCGGGCGTTTTGGTCGGGCAGCACACATTGGAATTGATGAAAGCCTTTTTTGCCATACAGACGGTTCCAGTTCGAAATCCGGTCCAGCGGGAAAAAGAAATCGGTCAGGCTGCGTTCAACATCGCGGCCATTTTTGGAAACGCGGCGCAGGTAAAGGCTGTTGAAAATTTTCACCATCGGTTTGCTCATGGCGAAACCGGGGGCATTAAAGGGAATGCTGCGGGTTTTGCGCGGTTTGCGAAAATCGCCGTCGCTGAAATGGGCTTCCTCAAGAATGCCGCGGCCAAGATCTACACCCGATGCGGTTGTGTCGATCCAGCCAACAGAATATGGCGCGTTTGAGGCCGCAAATCCGTCCAGAAAACTGTCAAGATCAGCCATGCGGCTTTCTTGCACGGCCATGGTGCCCGATGGGCATTTTGCCAGATGAATACGCGCGGTTAAAATAATGCCGGTTTGGCCCAAACCGCCAATGGTGGCACGAAACAGCGGTGCTTTGCGTTTCAGGGAAATGCGCTCGGGTTTGCCCGATGGTCCCACCAACAGGATGCTTTCCACATGCTGCCCGAAACTGCCAGCCACGTGGTGGTTTTTTCCGTGGACATCGTTGGCGATGCAGCCGCCAAGGGTGGCAAAACCGGTGCCCGGCATAACGGTTGGCATCCAGCCTTGGGGGCCAAAAACCGCAAGAATATCGCTTATGGTGGCGCCTGCTTCGGCGTCCAGTAGGCCGGAGTTTGGATCAAAGCTCAGCAACCGATCCAGTCGGGTCATGTCAATAACACGGCCCCCCTCATTCAGCGCGGTGTCGCCATATGATTTGCGGTTACCAATTGCGGGGGCGGGGGTTTTTTCCAATATGGCATGCAGCGCCGAGACCCGTTCGGGCCGTGCGATTTCGCCGGTGGCGTTCAGCGCCCGGCCCCAGCCGGAATATTTGGTTTTGCTCCACTGCATTAACGCACCCTTTTTGCGAATCTCTCATTGAAAGGCAATACACCAAGCCCGATAAGGATAGCAAACCACAGGGTTGTGAGCCGGATAATCGCGGTCGCCGGTAGGCTGATTTCCAGTGGTATGCCTTGCAGGGTTAGTAAGCCCACCAGTGCCGCCTCAGCGCCACCAAGCCCGCCGGGCAATCCGGTGGCACCGCCACCCAGCATGGCAAACAGAAAAATTGCCACGGCCAGCCACATGTCTATTTCAGCCCCGAACCAGCCAAGTAGCAGGTAAAAAGCAAACCCTTCGGCAAACCACCCGAAGCCCCCCAAAAGCAAGGCAGGCAGAATTATAGGGGCCTTTGCAAAGACATAAAGCTGTTTTGCTGCGCGTCGCAGCCCGCCAAACAGGCGCGGGAATCGCCCGGATATTTTCCAGCCCTGTGTGATGCTCCAAGCCAGCAATCGAGGCTGCGTGGCCATAACCGCCACCGCAATGGCAACGGCCACAACCGGCACAGCCCCCGCCAGCCCACCAGCCGTTAGCGCAGTGGCCAGCGCCAACACCAACGCCACCGACACCAAATCAGCGGCGCGGTCCACCAGCACCAACGGGGCGCAGCGTTCCAGCGGTGTGCCGGTGTCGCGGTTGATCCAGCGCAGCCGGATCAATTCACCAATACGCCCCGGGGTGATGGTCAGGGCAAAGCCGCCCAGATAATGCCGGAAATCCTGCAAAATCCCGGTGGGGATATTCAGCGCTTGTGTATAAATCCTCCAGCGCAGCCCGCGCGCCAGATAATTGATCAGGGACAGACCCAGCAGCGCCGAATATTCTGCCCAGCCGAGCTTGGCCAGATGGTGCCGCGTTTCTTCCCATCCGGTTGCCGCAATGACACCAATCATGCCGATGATAAACAACGCAAGCAGCACAAGGCCGATGATAAAATTATGTTTTCGGGGGGTTGGTTTCATGCGATATGACTAGCACACCCACCACCAGATGAAACGATTTTCTTAACGCTTATTGCGCGCCCATAGGGCGGGCAGACCGATAAAGGTTGCAAGCAACGCCAGTTCGGGGTCATGCAACAGCCGCCGATTGCAGCGCCACGCGATTGACAAAGCAATTTTAACCGTCGCCCATTGCAACAACCGTTGCTGATTGACCTCAAATCGGTTTGACCACATTTCAAGCAGCATAATTATGCGCGCCGGGTCTTGCACAATTTTTGGTGCAGCTTTGGGGTTGCGAAACGCATTCGCCAGCTCAAACGTCCGTTCGCCTGCCACACCTTTTGCATCAAACGCGCAATACCCGCGCGCGCCAAGCCGGATATTATCGTGATGCAAGTCGCCATGCAGTGGCCTGATATCTGTCTGGCTTGCCAGCAATTCACCCGCCAGTTTTTGGCAATATCGAATACTGTGCTGCGCGCTTTCAGGGCATTCCGGGGCAAATTCAATGGTGAATAACCAGCTAAATAACTCTTCCAGCGTGATAAGATTTAACCCAAGGTTATGGGTATTTGAATGGATCGTCTTGGCCACATCAACCAGAATTTCCGCTGCTTTTTTATCCTCGCCGCTGCGGGTCATATCCCCCAAAGATGGCCCGTCCAGCCATTCAGTCAGCGCGATATTTCCAGTCGTTTGAAAGACCTTTGCGACAGCAACACCCTTCAGCGCGTCCGTGAAAACAAACCCGTCGGCTTCTTGCCCCATGCTCGGTTTATGATAGATTTTAAGCGCGGCCAAACCCTGCGCGGTTTGCACTTTCCAAACCCGCGCAATCGCGGTTTCGGTAATGAATTCCGGATCAGACGCCCGAAATTCTGCCAAAACCTGTGCCGGTGCCTGAGGATCACGCATCCTTACACCCCAGCCCGTAGGGTGCGTGGTCTCCACGCACCGCTCTGCCCGATATCAGCCAACCAGCGTAGCCTCGGTGGCCTGCAAAATATCGGCCAGCACCACGCCGTCAGCCATTTCAACAATCTTTAGGCCACCGTCAACCACGTCATAAATCGCCAGTTCTGTGATGATCCGGTCAACCACCCCCGCGCCGGTCAGGGGCAGGGTGCAGGCCGTTAACAACTTGCTGGCCCCGTGTTTATTAACCTGATCCATCACCACAATCACCCGTTTGACACCGGCCACCAGATCCATCGCGCCGCCCATGCCTTTGACCAGTTTTCCGGGAATCATCCAGTTGGCCAGATCACCGTTTTCAGCCACTTCCATCGCGCCCAAGATTGCCATGTCAATATGCCCGCCACGGATCATCGAAAAACTGTCCGCTGACGAAAAATACGAGGTCCGGTCAAGTTCGGTAATGGTTTGTTTGCCGGCGTTAATCAGGTCGGCGTCCACCTCATCCTCGGTTGGAAACGGCCCCATGCCCAGCATACCGTTTTCCGATTGCAGCGTTACATCGATGCCCTCGGGGATATGATTGCTGACCAACGTCGGAATGCCGATTCCGAGGTTCACATACATGCCATCCTGAAGTTCCAGCGCTGCCTTTGCAGCCATTTGGTTGCGGTCCCATGCCATGATATTTCCCCTATGCCGCGCGTGTTGTGCGGTTCTCAATGTGTTTTTCTGCGGTGCTAAGAATAAGCCGGTTAACAAAAATCCCCGGTGTGTGGATCAGGTCAGGGTCAAGGCTGCCAACCGGCACAATTTCCTCAACCTCAGCCACGCAAACCTTGCCGCATGTCGCCGCATTCGGGTTGAAATTCCGCGCGGTTTTGCGATAAATCAGGTTGCCCTGCGCATCACCTTTCCATGCCTTCACCAGCGATAGGTCAGCAAAAATGCCTTCCTCCATGATGTAAGTCTCACCGTTGAAATCCTTGTGGTCTTTGCCCTCAGCGATCACGGTGCCAACGCCGGTTTTGGTGTAAAACCCGGGGATGCCCGCGCCGCCTGCGCGCATGCGCTCAGCCAAGGTGCCTTGCGGGGTGAATTCCAGCTCCAGCTCACCGGATAAATATTGCCGCATGAATTCCGCGTTTTCCCCAACATAGCTTGAGATCATCTTTTTGATCTGCCGTGTTTCCAGCAGCAACCCCAATCCGTGCCCGTCCGTGCCCGCATTATTGCTGGCAGCGGTCAGGTTTTTGGTGCCAGCGCGCTGGATTGCCTTGATCAAATCAGCCGGCATACCGCACAGGCCAAACCCGCCCACGGCCAGTTTCATGCCGTCAAAAAGAACCCCGCTAAGGGCGGCATCCGCGTTGTCATAAACCTTGCCCATAATGGCCTCCTTTTTCTGCCGGAACAGTTGAGCGATTTGAAAGTTAAGTCAAGCGGTGATCTGCGGTTAGGTATTCGGTCGAAAACTGGCGAGTTTAAGGCCAAAGCCAATAAAAACCACACCGGTAGCACCTTTGAGCCAGCGCTGAAAATGCCCGCCTCGCGCAAATGAACTTAGCTTGGCAAACAAAAGAACCATTGCGCCAAACCAAATCAGGTTGATCATTGAGTGCAGGAACACCAGCAAAAACGCCGTCGCAGCAGAGGAGTCCCCAATGGCGATGAATTGCGGAAATGCAGCAAGGTAAAACATGGATACTTTGGGGTTCAATGCATTGGTTAGAAAGCCTTCAAAATAGGCCCTCAACAGCGTCCGCTGCCTTTTTGCAGGGGCGCTTTGTGCAGATGTCTTTATCCTATGGAGTGCCGCCAACAACGCCTTGACCCCGATCCAGCACAAATAAGCGGCGCCTAGGTATTTCACGATTGTGAACGCAGTTGCTGACTGGACTAAAAGAATTGAAATCCCCA
>CAZSSS010000066.1:0-7663 GCA_964609255.1 uncultured Rhodobacterales bacterium | reverse complement strand
TTCTGGTTTTTGCCGACTATATGCGCGGTGCGATGCAGCTATCGGCCCTGATGGGGAAACAGGGGATTTACGTGCTGACCCACGATTCCATCGGTCTTGGCGAAGATGGCCCAACCCACCAACCCGTGGAAACCATCGCCAGCCTGCGCGCCATGCCAAACATGAAGGTTTATCGCCCGGCGGACGCTGTCGAAACAGCCGAAGCATGGGAATTGGCGCTGAATGATGAAAACACGCCCAGCGTTTTGTGCCTATCGCGTCAAGGCTTGCCAACCCTGCGCACAGACCACACAGACGCGCTTCAATCCGCCAAAGGTGCCTATATTTTGCGCGGCACAAGCGGCGCGCGCGATGTGACCATCATCGCAACAGGTTCTGAGGTCGAAATCGCCCTGAATGCAGCGGAAAAGCTGGCGGATGAAGGCGTGGCAGCTGCCGTTATCTCTGCCCCTTGTTTTGAGGCCTTTGCGGCGCAAACCGCCGCCTATCGCGCGCGGGTTTT
Organism: uncultured Rhodobacterales bacterium; assembly: GCA_964609255.1. GTDB lineage: Bacteria > Pseudomonadota > Alphaproteobacteria > Rhodobacterales > Rhodobacteraceae > UBA3077. Next base: position 7,161 of record CAZSSS010000066.1, on the reverse strand, counting down.
GGGCACTGCACCACGGATCGGGGTGGAAGCGGCCATAAAACAAAGCTGGGGAGCCTTGCTAGGCGACAATTCAACCTTTATTGGCATGGATAGCTTTGGTGCTTCGGCCCCGGCTAACGAACTTTATGCCCATTTCGGCATTACCGCAGACGCGGTTGTGAATGCCGCTCACGATCTAATCAAAGGGAAATAGACATGACTGTAAAAGTAGCCATCAACGGTTTTGGCCGTATCGGACGTAATATTTTGCGCGCGATCATCGAATCGGGCCGCACCGACATCGAGGTTGTGGCGATCAACGACCTAGGCTCGGTTGAATTTAACGCCCATCTGCTGCAATTTGACAGCGTTCACGGCAAGTTTCCGCAAAAAGTTGTGGTTGAGGGTGACACCATTAACGTGGGCACCGGCCCGATCAAGGTTTCAGCGGAACGAGACCCGACAAAACTGCAATGGGACGGCGTTGATGTGGCGCTGGAATGCACAGGCATTTTTACCGCCCATGAAAAAGCCAGCCTGTTGCTGCAATCGGGCGCCAGCAAGGTGCTGATCTCTGCCCCCGGTGCCGGTGCTGATAAAACCATCGTTCACGGCGTGAACCATGACAGCCTGACCGCTGATGATATCATCGTTTCCAACGCGTCATGCACCACCAACTGTCTGGCCCCTGTGGCGCATGTGCTGCACAATACCGTTGGCATTGAGCAAGGTTTCATGACCACAATCCATTCCTATACCGGCGACCAGCCCACATTGGACACCATGCACAAAGACCTGTATCGCGCCCGCGCTGCAGCCTTGAACATGATCCCGACCACCACCGGCGCGGCCAAGGCTGTTGGCCTTGTGTTGCCAGCGCTGAATGGCAAGCTGGACGGGATGTCGGTGCGGGTTCCGACCCCCAATGTTTCGGTTGTTGACCTGAAATTCAACGCCAGCCGCGACACATCGGTTGAGGAAATCAACGACGCCATTCGCGCCGCTGCTGACGGCCCTCTAAAGGGCGTTCTTGGCTATACCGATGTGCAGAATGTCTCGGGTGATTTTAACCACGACCCGCATTCAAGCATCTTCCACATGGATCAAACCCGCGTCATGGATGGTCGCCTTGTGCGCATCCTGACATGGTATGACAACGAGTGGGGATTCAGTAACCGCATGGCAGATAATGCCGTCATCATGGGAAGCTTTTAGCATCCCCAAACAACCCGGGTGGCGCCTTTGCCACCCGACACCGGAGAAGAAATATGGCCCTTATTACCCTTCGACAATTGCTAGACCACGCCGCTGAAAACGATTACGGCGTGCCTGCATTTAACATTAACAACATGGAACAAGGTCTTGCAATCATGCGCGGCGCGGCGGAATGCAACGCGCCCGTTATCATGCAAGCCTCACGCGGGGCGCGGTCTTATGCGGGTGACATTATGTTACGCCACATGATCCAAGCGCTCAGCGAAATGTATCCTGATATACCGCTATGTATGCATCAGGATCACGGCAATAACGAAAGCACCTGTTCCAGCGCAATCCGGCATGGTTTTACATCTGTGATGATGGATGGTTCGCTTTTGGCGGACATGAAAACACCGGCTGAATTTGATTATAACGTCGATATTACCGAACGCGTGGCGCGCATGGCGCACTGGGTTGGTGCAAGCGTTGAGGGGGAACTTGGGGTTCTCGGCTCACTCGAAACCGGCGAAGCGGCTGAGGAAGACGGCTCTGGCGCGGTTGGCAAATTGTCAATGAAACAATTGCTGACCGACCCTGACGAGGCGGTTGAATTTGTCAAAGCCACCAAAGTTGACGCGCTGGCGATTGCCTGTGGCACCTCGCACGGGGCCTATAAATTCAGCTCCAAACCCACCGGGGAAACTTTGGCAATGGACAGGATTGCGGCAATCCATGCCAAACTGCCAACGACGCACCTTGTGATGCACGGCTCCAGCTCGGTGCCGCAATATCTGCAAGACTTGATCAATGAGTTTGGCGGCGACATGCCCCAGACATACGGCGTGCCGGTTGAGGAGATCGAAAAAGGCATCAAAATGGGGGTGCGCAAGGTGAATATCGACACCGATAACCGTATGGCGCTGACCGGACAATTCCGCAAAGTAGCAGCGCAAAACCCCGGCGAATTTGACCCGCGCAAATTTATGATTCCGGCAATGGCGGAAATGCAATCATTGGTCAAAGACCGGTTGGAGCGGTTTGGCACGGCGGGCAATGCGGGCAAGATCAAGGTTATCCCGATGGATGACATGGCGGCGCGTTATGCGGCTGGATCGTTGGATCCGGTGATTGGATAAACAATATCGGTGCATGGAAACCACGCACCCTACGACCTCGTTTTACACCTAAACTCGGAGATTTGTATGGACCGTTCAATAAAAATTGCCCCTTCTATTCTGGCATCGGATTTCGCCAATTTTGGCGCTGAAATCCGCGCGATCGAATCTGAGGGCTGCGACTGGGTGCATGTGGATGTGATGGACGGGCATTTTGTGCCCAACATCACCTTTGGTCCCGACACCTGCAAAGCCATCCGCCTGCATATCAAAACCGTGATGGACGTGCATTTGATGATCGCGCCAACCGATCAATATCTGAAGGCATTTGCTGATTCAGGCGCGGATTATCTGACCATCCACGTAGAGGCCGGCCCGCATTTGCACAGATCACTGCAATATATCCGTGATCTTGGTTGCAAGGTGGGCGTGGCGCTGAACCCTTCAACGCCTGCCAGCGCCATCGAATACGTCATGGACCTGATTGATTTGGTTTGCGTGATGACCGTAAATCCCGGTTTTGGCGGGCAAAAATTCATCCACAGCCAAATCGGAAAGGTTAAGGAAATCCGCAAAATGATCGGGGATCGTGATATTCACATCGAGATTGACGGCGGCATCACCCCCGAAACCGGTCCATTAATGGCGGCGGCTGGCGCGAATATCCTTGTGGCTGGCTCGGCTGTGTTCAAGGGAGGATCGGTCGATAACACCGCACCATATGGCAACAATATCCGCGCCATTCGGGATGCATCCGAAGCGGCGCGATGAAAAGCCTGATCTGGGATCTGGACGGCACGCTTGTTCACAGCGCGCCCGATATTCAGGCGGCGGCCAACAAAATGCTGGCGGATTTTGACCTGGCACCGCTTGATCTGGCGACTATTGAAACCTTCATCGGCAATGGCATTCCCAAACTGGTAGAGCGCTGCTTGGCGGTTTATGACCTGCCGCTGAATGATGCTGCCATTCAGGCCATGCGCAGCTATTATGATGCGGATTGCACCACATTAACCGCGCCATATGCGGGCGTTTTGAATTGCCTTGAGACCATGAAATCCCGTGGCATAAAAATGGCGCTTTGCACCAACAAACCGCTGGCCCCCGCCCTGATTATTCTTGAAGCACTGGACCTAGCCAAATATTTTGATGTCACCGTTGGTGGCGATACATACGCCCATCACAAACCCCACCCCGCGCCACTGCTTGGCTGTGTTGAACAGCTGGGTGTGAACGTTGCTGATTGCATTTATATCGGCGACAGCGAGACCGACACCCAAACCGCGATCAACGGCAACATGACATTTGCACTGTTCTCGGGGGGGTATCGCAAAACACCGGTTTTGGCGCTGAAACATGACTTTTTGTTTGATCATTTTGATGCACTGACCGAATATTTGTCTTGAAGATCAAGGCCTTTATATTCGATGTTGACGGCACTTTGGCGCAAACCGAGGAGGCCCACCGCCAAGCGTTCAACGACACATTCGCGGCGCGGGGCATGGGTTGGCATTGGGATATTCCGATCTATGGCGCGTTGCTGAAAACCACTGGTGGCAAAGAACGGATGATGGAATATCAATCCTGCCACCGTGCAGCAGAACGCCAAATGCCGTTCGCGGAAATCGCTGAAATACACCTCCAGAAAACCGCGCGTTACGTGGAAATTCTGGCCAAGGGTGAATTGGAATTGCGCCCCGGTGTGGCTGATTTAATTGACCGCGCAGCGGTGGCGGGCATCCGATTGGCCATCGCCACCACCACCAGCCGCCCCAATGTTGACGCCCTGACGGCCTGTTGCTGGGGCAAAGCGCCCGAAGAGGTTTTTGAGGTCATCATCACAGGCGAGCAAGCCAAAGCCAAAAAACCCGCGCCGGATCTGTTTGAACTGGCGCTGAATAAATTACAGCTTAGCCCCGAAAATTGTCTGGCATTTGAGGATTCGCGCAACGGGCTGCTTTCCGCCATGGGGGCGGGGATATCAACCATTGTCACGCCCTGCCTTTATACCCTCAATCAGGATTTTTCCGGCGCAGGTAAAGTTATGCAAACCCTGCAGGAATTTGATATTTCAACCATGATCTGAGCAAATCCATGCTGAATGCCACGCGCGGTTCTGGCTTATGCGCCGCCGGTCAGCGACAGTAAATACCCCAACCCCATCGCCATAATCATGCCCAGAAATGACGCCCCCAAAAGCTTGAGTTTTGAAAAGGGGCGCTGGCCGTAAACTTTGCCGGTATAGCCATTTACATTCAGACGAAACCGCGCTTTGCCCAGCGAATAATGAGTAATCCAGACCGGCAAAAGCAGGTGCTTAAAGGTTTGTTTTTCAAATTTGGTTTTGCTGGAATGAATACGCTGGCGTGATCCGCCAATGTCTTGGCGCACGTCATCGGTGATGCGCGCGCGCATATATTGCTGAGCCTCAAAAAATCCGCTTTCCAGCCCGATGGTGTGGTTTTCAGCGCGCAATCCCGCCAGAAATTCGGTTTGATAGGTCTCCAATTTGCGCAGCGGCCACGGACCAAGCGCATCTTTGAATTCAGCCGAAACCGAACGGCTGCCCGACACCAGAACATCGTCAAAATTGCGCTGAACCGTGCCGCTGACCTTGGTCCATCTGGTATAAGTTCGCTTGCCCGAATGCACCCGGCGGCCACGTTCACCGCGATAACTGGTTGTTGTGGCGGAATCATATGTCCAGATCGGCACGTAAATACCGCTGAAGCTTTCTTTGGCGGCCTGGCTTTCAAAACCGTTTGGCGCAAACCAGCGGCTGACCAGCCATGCTTTCATATGGTCGTGGGCTTGGCGCTCCATCACCGAAAACGGCAACAGGGCTTGGGGCACGATTTTGCGCTGCGTGGTCACATCCGCAACAATGGCGGAATCGCAAAACGGGCAAAGCCGGGAATGCGCGTCAGCGTCAAACTCGACGCTGGCCCCGCAGGAGTTGCAATTCAATGATTGCACCTCAACTTCGGCCATGTTGCCCTTGTTTTTAAGGTTTTCAAGATAGGAATGTTCAACCTGCGCGGCGGCGTCATCAATATGGGGCACGTCTTGACTGGCGTCACAATGGGTGCAGACCAGTTGCGACAATCCGGGATGATACCGCAGATCAGCACCGCAATTTGTGCAGGGAAAATGCCGATTATCCTTAGCTGCATCAGCCTGTATCTGCGCCTTTTTACGCTTGGGCCGCCACGAAAGCGGCTTGGTATCGTCGCCCCGGTCAGTCATTTGATAATGCGTCCAGAATAATCAATATTATCCGCGCCCGTGCCGCAAGACGTTCAAACGCAATTTGTGAGGAGCCGGTAAGATACCAATCAAAAACAAAGCTCCAGTTTACCACCGCAGCCAATGCCCATAATCCAAAAATCAGGAACCCTTTTAGGCGGCTGCGTTTGGTCAGGGTGTCACCGTGGAATTCGTATTTTGCCTCAATCGCGAGGGTAAGCAATTTGATGATGTTCACGCCCGATGCCAAAATGATGGCAACCGAAAAAACCGTAAAGATCACAAAAGAAACAGGCGCGTCCATGCATACCTCAAGAAAAAACCCTCCCCGCATATATGGCTGGATGGGCCTGTTTTTTCAACCAGTGATTTAGTTCAACGCGGCGTCGGTGATGGCGTGGGTCCATGCGCCTGTTGGGGCCATGGAGATCACAGGGTCATCACCACCAGCCAGCAATGATTGCACGGTGCGGTCATAGTCCGCCTCGTCCAATGTACCGTTGGAACCCGCTGTCAGTTTGGCAATTTCGCCCATCATGCGGGTTTGGTGTTCAATGGTTTGCGCACCGGTTTCGTCATAATCCATGACAATTGCAGCGGCAGCATCGGGGTTTTCCTCAGCCCATTTCCAACCCATCATCGAGGCGCGCACAAACCGCACCATACGGTCAGCAAATTCCGGGTCAGCCAGATTTTCTTCCAGCACATAAAGCCCGTCTTCCAGCGTTGCCACACCTTGGTCTTGATACTTGAACACGATCAATTCGTCGGGGGTCAGGCCCGCATCAATGATCTGCCAGTATTCATTATAGGTCATGGTTGACACACAAGCCGCTTGGCCCTGCAAGATCGGATCAACGTTAAAACCCTGTTTTAAAACGGTAACGCCGTCATCGCCGCCATCGGTGGACATGCCCAGATGCGCCATCCAGCTTAGGAACGGGAATTCGTTGCCATAAAACCAAACCCCCAGCGTTTTACCGGCAAAATCATCGGTGGATGAAATGCCAGCATCACGGCGGCAGGTCAGCATCATGCCCGACGATTTAAACGGTTGTGCGATGTTCACCAGCGGCAATCCGTTTTCGCGGGCAGATAATGCAGACGGCATCCAGTCAACCACCACATCCGCGCCGCCCCCGGCGATCACTTGGGCAGGGGCCACATCAGGACCGCCGGCTTTGATGGTAACATCAAGGCCCTCACCCTCATAATAACCGTTTTCCAGCGCCACATAATAACCGGCAAATTGCGCTTGGGTTACCCATTTCAGCTGCAACGTCACTTCGTCTTGTGCGCTGGCAGCCATGCCTGACAGCGACACCGCCCCTGCCAGCAAACCTGTTGTTAAAAATTTCATTTTCTTCTCCCTTGTTGAAGGCATCCTATGATCTTATTGAGGGATGCCAGAATGTAGTTGCGCGTTCAAAAAGCACAACCAAACCATAAAATGCGGAACCGGCCATCGCCGCCACCACAATTTCCGCCCAGACCAGATCCAGCTCAAACCGCCCTGCCCCTGTCGAAATCCGAAAGCCCATGCCCACAGTGGGAGAGCCAAAAAACTCAGTTACAATCGCGCCGATCAACGCCAGCGTAGTGCATATTTTCAAGCCGTTAAAGA
>CAZSSS010000065.1:0-7687 GCA_964609255.1 uncultured Rhodobacterales bacterium | reverse complement strand
CGTGTTGCGTTGCACTTCGGTTACGCGCAAGGGTTTGGTTTGGGTGCATTCCTCAAGGGAAAGCTGCGATTGGTAAAACTGCCCCCAGCCAAGTTCGGCCAGCGTGAAATTTTGATTAGTCATTTTGAATAAGCCTCGATAAACATCAAACGCCCCTTTAGCGGGTTGCAAAAGGGGTGGATTTCATCGGAAGCAACCGGATATTATCCGCGCGTCCGGAGGGTTTTTAGAACAATCATAACATCCTCCTTATCAAAATTCAGGGTGAGAGGCTGGACAACGACCCAAACGGGACTCGTTATGGCTGCTTCCTTCCGGATCTGACCAGGTTGGCGAGGCGTCCGCCCGCGCCAACCTCTCAGGGCCTTATATATGGCGCTGCTTGGATGTGGTCAATGCCTGCGTTTTGCAATTGCAGCCAGCGCGGTTTTGCGGCAAGGTTCGCAAAAATGGGGGGGGCAAGATGCACGACAAAACCGGAATAACATTTGCAGGCGGAACGCTGGATCGTGCCGCACATCTTCGGGATGACACCCGCGCCATTGACAGCTTTCGCCAGCAGAAAAATTCCAAAGCCATGCTGATTTGGCGCGGTAAAGTTCTGATCGACCGTTCAGCCAATGCCAAACTGGTTTGGCTGGAAATGGACGAAAAAGTCCTTCAATCTGCGCCAGAGCAACCGATATTCCTTGGCCTGCAAAATGGCCATGCACGGTTTGCTTGTGACATTTCAACATGGACCCCCGCCACCCTTGACCCTGACCACCAAGCAAAATTTGTTGATGACAGCGAAATCGCGCATCCCGCCCTGCCCGGTTCTTATAAGTTTGTTGATTTGCGGATGGTTATGGCTGACCTGTCCCGCGCAGATGCTGGTGATGCGGCCACGGCAAAAGGTATTTTTGAATGGCATCGCAGCCACAGGTTTTGCGCCTGTTGCGGTGCTGCCTCTGTGGTTTCCAAATCCGGTTGGCAGCGGCAATGCCCCGACTGCAACCGCATGCATTTTCCGCGCACAGACCCGGTTGTCATAATGCTGGTAACCTCTGGAAATGATGTTTTGCTGGGCCGTTCACCACTGTGGCCACAGGGCATGTTTTCCCTGCTGGCGGGTTTCATGGAACCCGGCGAAACCATCGCTGAGGCCGTCGCGCGCGAAGTTTTTGAAGAAACATCCGTGCAAATTGGCCGGGTTGACTATTTGCTTGACCAGCCATGGCCGTTTCCTTCGTCGCTGATGATCGGGTGCAAAGCACAGGCATTGACACGCGACATTATTCTTGACCCCATTGAACTGGAGGCAGCGCTTTGGGTCTCACGAGAAGAAGTCATGGCCACAATGGATGGCAGCAATCCTGACTTGCTGCCTGCCCGCAAAGGATCAATCGCAAGATACTTGCTTGATCAATGGCTTACAGATACACTCAATTAACCATTCTAGATTAGAAACTGACCATGAAATTTGACTATAAATCGACAATCAACGTCCCCGTTGAATTTGCTTATTCCCGCGCCACCGACTTTGAGAAATTCCAGCAAGACGGATTTGGCAATATTTCCAAATTTGAACCGGTTGGCGATATTTTAGCACCCGATATCGGGGCGCGCTGGAAGGTGCAATCCGAATTTCAGGGGCGGCAACGCAGATTTTCACTGGAATTGCGCGAATTGCTTGAAAATCAAGCCGTAGTATTTGGCAATGGCTCTGACAAATTCGACGTCGAAGCCAGTTTTAATTTCTCGCGGATTGACGACCTGAACACCGGTTTTGTGTTTGAAATCAATTCCAGCGCCAAAACCATAACCGGCCGGCTGATCATGCAAACCATGCAATTGGCCCGCGGGCGAATTGAAAAAAAGCTGGCAGTTGATTTTGACGCCATGCGCGACCGGATGGAGGCTGAGTTTCACGGCGAATAGGTTTTGTCAGACGTGTTCACGAAATTTATTGGACGGGTAAACACCCAAAATCCGCATCGATGAGGTGAAATATTCCAGTTCCTCCAAGGCGCGCGCAACTGCGGCCTCGGCCGGGTGGCCCTCTATATCTGCATAAAATTGTGTCGCGGTGAAATTGCCATTCACCATATAGCTTTCCAATTTCACCATATTAACGCCATTTGTTGCGAATCCCCCCATGGCTTTAAAAAGTGCCGCCGGAATGTTGCGGACTTGAAAAACAATGGTGGTCATAATCTTTCCACTGCCCAACATAGCTGGCTCAGGTTCAGGCGCGCAAACCAGAAAGCGGGTTGTGTTGTGGCTGTTATCTTCGATATGGCGGGCCAAAATATCCAGCCCATAAATTTCTGCGGCCAGTTCAGACGCCAGCGCCCCGATATTCGGGTTTTCCTGCTCTGACACCAATCGGGCTGATCCGGCAGTATCGGCAACAGTTTCGGGAATAATTTGGTTTTTCTTCAGAAATTTCCTGCATTGGCCCAGCAAAACCGGATGGCTTTGGGCAGTGGTGATTTGCGACAGCTTACTGTTTTTCAGGCCCAACAGGTTGGCATGAACGCGCACAAAATGCTCAGCAACGATATGCAAGCCAGAGTCGGGCAGCAGCGAATGAATATCGGCAACCCGCCCATAAGTAGAGTTTTCAACAGGCAGCATTGCATAATCCGCACGACCGTCGGTCACCGCCGCAATTGCACCTTCAAAACTGTGGCATGGCACGGCTGTGCCCTTCGGGAACACCTCAACACAGGCTTGATGCGAATAGGCGCCCGGCTCCCCTTGAAAGGAAATAGTCATAGTCATGGTGTATTTTCCTAAATACGTCGTTTAGTCGCGCTTTCTATACCTTGATTTTGCTTATGAATAGCGGCTAAAACGCATTTAATGAAATTGACAGGGCTTTGCCCGATTGTAAACAAGGTGACTGCACCCATGAATACTATGTTTTATACCAAAATCCTCGGCGGCGTTTGTGGCTCACTTTTGATTTTGCTGCTCGTTAAATGGGGCGCTGAGGCATATTATATGCCCGCCCCCGCCCATGGTGAACATGCCGAAGCTGCTTATGCGGTTGAGGCCGAAGACGACGGCCAGACCGAAGTTGAGGAAGAAATCCCGTTTGCTGACCTGTTGGCAGCGGCGGATCTTCGTGCCGGAGAGCGCAAATTTGGTAAATGCTCAGCCTGTCACAAGGTTGGTGAAAATGAACACGCCGCTGGTCCAACATTGTTTGGTATTGTCGGGCGCGCGCAGGGCAGCACAGATTTTGGCAAGTATTCCGGTTCATTACCAAGCGGCACATGGACAACCGACGCCCTGAACGAATTTTTGGAAAGCCCGCGCAGTTATGCGCCAGGAACAACAATGGGTTTTCAAGGGTTTTCAAAAGAAACCGACCGCGCCAACGTGATTGCCTATCTGTCAACACTTTAAGCAACGTCACAGGGTGAAATTCAGGCCGCGCCAGATTATCTGGTGCGGCCTTTTTTTATGTTTCGCGGCATGTTCACGCAATCGCGCCTTGCACTGCGGCCAATTCCGGCTACCATCACCTGTCAAAACACAGGAGCCAGCGATGACCAGATTAAATAAATCAAAAGCAACCATAATTGCCCGCAAGAATGCCCCCGTGTGGATGCTGTTCAGCATGTTGATGCTGGCAATAGTTCTGAGCGTTCTGGCAGGGGTCAGCCGCGCTCAGGAAGACACCACCATCAGCCACGGCATATCAAAATTTGGCGAACTGAACTATAGCGCTGGCTACACTCATCTTAATTACGTTAATGTCGATGCGCCCTTTGGCGGTGAATATTCTACTTGGGCATTTGGCACGTTTGATTCGATGAACCCCTATATTACCAAGGGCACCTCAGCGGCCAGCAGCTCCATTTTTGTTGAAACACTGATGGCGGGAACTGCGGATGAAACCGGTGCCATGTATGGGTTGATTGCCGAAACAATTGAATATCCGGCGGATCGTTCCTGGGCAATTTTTCATCTGCGCAACGATGTGCATTTTTCGGATGGCACAGCCGTAACCGCCAATGACGTTGTTTTTACCCATAATATTTTCCTTGAAAAAGGCATCCCGTCTTACCGGGCTGGCGTCGGCGCGATAATTATCAACGTCGAAGCCCTTGACGATCTGACTGTAAAATTCACTTTTGCTGGCCCGTCACAGGGAAATGACAACCTGATGCAAGCCGCGGCAACCGCGGTTCTGTCCCAAGCGCAGTTCGCTGACCGGGATTTTGCTGAATCGACGCTTGATCCTGTTATGGGCACCGGCCCTTATGTGCTTGAGGAACTGGATGTCGGCAAAAGGCTGGTATACCGCTATGACCCGAATTATTGGGGCGCGGACCACCCGTTGAATGTCGGCACCAACAATTTTGAATTTATCCGCTTTGAATATTTCGCTGATCCAACAGCCGCGTTTGAGGCATTCAAGGCGGGGCAATACCTGTTTCGCACTGAAAGATCATCGCAAAAATGGGCGCAAGATTACAACTTTCCGGCAGTAGAAAACGGCTGGGTTGTGACCGATGAATTAGCCAATGGCAATATCGGTCAGGCCCAAGGGTTTTATTATAATTTACGGCTCGATAAATTCGCGGACCCGCGCGTCCGCGAGGCCATCGGCATGGCTTTCAATTTTGAATGGTCAAATCGCACGTTGTTCTTTGGGCTTTATACCCGCGTTGATTCATTCTGGAAAAATTCCCCGCTAGAGGCGCAGGGCGACATTCCGGCAGATGAACTGGCATTGTTGGAACCTTACCGTGATCTGTTGCCAGATTCAGTGTTTTCCGAACCCGCCTATTCCCCGCCGGTTTCAGGCGAAAACCAGATTGACCGCAGCGTCATCCGCGCTGCTGGCAAATTACTGGACGAAGCCGGCTGGACCATTCAGGACGGGGTGCGCAAAAACGCTGAGGGTGAGGCGTTGACGATTGAATTCCTCAACCGCTCGCCGCTGTTTGACCGCGTCATCAACCCCTATATTGAAAATCTGGAACGTCTGGGCATTGCGGCCACCAATAACCGTGTGGATACCTCACAATATGTTGAGCGGGTTCGCAGTTTTGATTTTGATGTTATGATCACCAGCTATGGCAATTCCCTGACCCCGGGGCTTGGCTTGCAGCAGTATTACAACTCTGAAAATGCCCATGTGCCATCGCGCAATGTGGTTGGCTTGGAAAATGAAGCCATCGACGCGCTGGTCCAAAGCATTTTACAATCAACCGACCGTGACACATTGAATTTGCGCACCCGCGCGCTTGACCGCGCTTTGCGGGCTTTGCATATCTGGATTCCGCAATGGTTCAAGGATGTTCATACCGTGGCTTATTGGGACGTGTATGAACACGGCGACGTAGAACTGGCGCCGTTTGCGCTGGGTGTGTCAAGCTGGTGGTGGTATTCTGAGGAAAAGGCCGCAAATCTGGCAGCCCAAGGCGCTCTTTGATCCTATGGGGGCCTATATTTTTCGTCGGCTCCTGCTGATTATACCAACACTTCTGGGGATCATGGCAATTAACTTTGCCCTGATACAGTTTGTGCCCGGCGGACCGGTGGAACAGATTATTTCCAACCTTGAAAACGGCAGCGATACGTTTGATTTGCTTGGCGGGTCCAGCGCGGATGCCGGTATTTCAACCGCTGATGAAGACAAACAAGGGTCATATCAAGGGCGGCGCGGCCTGCCTGAGGATTTTATCAAAGATCTTGAAAAACAATTCGGTTTTGACAAGCCACCCCTGATACGGTTCTGGCTGATGCTTAAGAAATATCTGGTTTTCGACTTTGGCGAGAGCTATTTTCGCTCAGTATCCGTTATTGATCTGATTTTGGAAAAAATGCCGGTTTCCATATCGCTGGGCCTGTGGTCAACACTGCTGGCCTATTTGATTGCGGTGCCGCTTGGCATCAAAAAAGCCGTCAAAGACGGGAGCCGCTTTGATGCCTGGAGCACTGCAATTCTGGTTGGGGCCTATGCCATTCCAACATTTCTGTTTGCCGTTGTGCTGGTGATTTTATTTGCTGGCGGGTCCTATTGGCAAATTTTTCCGTTGCGCGGATTGGTTTCGGATAATTTCTCCGAGCTGAGCCTGATTGGAAAAGTTGCCGATTATTTCTGGCATCTGGCGTTACCCATGCTGGCCATGGGCATTGGCAGCTTTACCGTGCTTAGCCTGCTTACCAAAAATTCATTTATGGATGAAATTCGCAAACAATACGTGATCACCGCACGCGCCAAAGGCCTGCCGGAACGTAAAATCCTGTATGGGCATGTTTTTCGCAATGCAATGTTGATTATCATTGCCGGTTTTCCCGCCATATTTATTGGCGTGTTTTTTGGCAGCTCCCTGCTTATTGAAACCATCTTTTCGCTGGACGGGCTGGGGCGGCTGGGTTTTGAAGCGGTGCTAACCCGCGATTATCCAATCATTTTCGCCACGTTGTATTTCTTTACGTTGCTTGGCCTTATGGTGAAAATCCTGTCTGACATCACCTATGTCTGGATTGATCCGCGCATTGATTTTGGTAACCGGCAATCATGAATTTCACCAATTTGCAAAACCGTCGTATTGCCAATTTCCGCGCCAACCGGCGGGCTTTTTGGAGCCTGTGGTTATTTGGCGTTCTATTCTTCCTGTCGATTTTTGCCGAACTTATCGCCAATGACCGGCCGCTGATCCTGTCTTATCGCGGAAATTTGTATATGCCGATTTTTTCGACATATTCCGATCAGCATTTTGGCGGAGATTTCCTGACCGAAGCACAATACCTTGATAATGATATGAAATGCCTGATCAGAACCGGCGGGCTGGAAACCTGTTTTGATGATCCGCTGGCGGTTTATGATGACGCAAAAGACGGTATTGTTGCCGGCCAGCAAATTGAAAAAGGCTGGGTGATCTGGCCGCTTATTCCTTATAAATTCAACACTGTTGATACACATAATGTGCAAACCGCGCCCGGCCCGCCCGACGGGTTTCACTGGCTTGGCACCGATGATCAGGCCCGCGATGTTGGCGCGCGCATTATCTATGGGTTCAGAATCTCCATACTTTTTGCGCTGGCGGTAACAATACCCTCGGTCATTATCGGCATAACTGCCGGGGCTGCGCAGGGGTATTTTGGCGGGACGTTTGATTTGCTGTTCCAGAGGTTCACAGAAATCTGGGGCTCCATTCCCATGCTCTATGTAATTATTTTGCTATCAGCCCTGTTCACCATGAATTTCTGGATTCTGTCGGGGCTTATCATTCTGTTTGGCTGGAATGCGCTTGACGGGGTTGTCAGGGCCGAATTTCTGCGCGCCCGAAATTTTGAATATGTCCGCGCCGCGCGCGCGTTGGGGGTGAAGGACCGCACCATCATGTTTCGCCACGTCCTGCCAAATGCCATGGTGGCCACGGTGACCATGTTGCCTTTTTTGCTGACCGGGGCCATTGGCACACTTACCAGCCTTGATTTTCTGGGTTTTGGCCTGCCCGCCTCCTATCCCTCGCTTGGAGAGCTGGCCTTGCAGGCCAAGGCACATATCACTTCGCCGTGGCTTGGTTTTGCGGCGTTCTTTACCATTGCCACCATGCTGTCCCTGATGGTTTTCATCTTTGAGGGTGTGCGCGATGCGTTTGATCCCCGAAAGATTTTCAAATGACTGCCCAGCTTTCGATCAAAAACCTCACGGTTAAATTTGGCGATAACGCCG